>CAYXIT010000161.1:0-6011 GCA_964465275.1 uncultured Bacteroidales bacterium
CCCCTGGACTATCATATTACTTACTGGAAAGGAGAAGTAGTTGACTTTGTTATATCGCAGCAGGATGCATTTGATAAGATCGATTGCAGATCCAGCTTTGACAGGCAGCGTTATATGCTTGAAAAAGTTGTGGAAGTACTGAAATATGAATTCAAATTTGACTCCTTTGAAGATGTTAACCCTTACTTTAAAAAGGTTATTAACCAATTCAAGCAAATGAACTACTCAGAGTTTAAGAGTGACGAGTTCAAAAAGAATGAAAAAGATTTAGAAACTATTATTCAAGAAAGAAAGGTAGCGTAATGGAAAAGGATACAAAAGCATTTCAGCGCATATATACCAAACTGTTTCAACTTACCAAGGCAACAGTTTCCTTACATGCCACAGGTATTGGTAATGAAGAACTTGCCATTGTTGACGGACGTTTGGCCCAGGTAGTAAAGATCATGGAAGATGTAGTTACCCTGCAGGTATTTGCCGGTACTGAAGGCATTGCAAATGATGCAGAGGTGATCTTTACCGGAAAAGCTCCTACCCTTAAAGTGGGCGAAGGTCTTGCAGGACGATTCTTTAATGCCTATGGTGAACCTATTGATGGTGGTGAGATTATGGGTGAAGAAATTGAAATCGGTGGACCCAGCGTTAACCCCGTAAGGCGTGAACAACCATCAGAGTTCATTGCAACAGGCATTGCGGGTATCGACCTCAATAATGCCCTGGTTACCGGCCAGAAGATTCCTTTCTTTGCTGACCCTGACCAGCCCTACAACCAGGTAATGGCAATGGTGGCTCTCAGGGCCCAGGCCGATAAGATCATATTAGGGGGAGTTGGACTTACAAATGACGATTATCTTTACTTTAAAAGGGTGTTCGACGATGCTGGTGCTCTTGACCGTATTGTAGGTTTTATCAATACTACCGAAAACCCGCCCGTTGAACGTCTGCTGGTACCGGATATGGCTCTCTCAGCTGCTGAGTATTATGCTTCAGAAAAAGGTGAAAAGGTTCTGGTACTTTTAACTGACCTTACACTCTATGCCGATGCATTAAGTATTGTATCAAACCGTATGGACCAGATCCCATCGAAGGATAGTATGCCCGGTTCATTGTATTCCGACCTGGCCCGTTTGTATGAGAAAGCCGTTCAGTTTCCTGATGGTGGCTCTATCACCATTATTGCGGTAACTACCCTGTCCAGTGGCGATATTACACATGCTATTCCAGATAATACCGGCTATATCACCGAAGGTCAGCTCTTCCTGCGTAAGGACTCTGACATTGGTAAAGTAATAGTTGACCCATTCCGTTCCTTATCTCGTCTGAAACAGCTGGTTATTGGAAAGAAAACCCGCGAAGACCACCCGCAGGTTATGAATGCTGCAGTTCGTCTTTATGCCGATGCTGCAAATGCCAAAACAAAACTGGAAAACGGTTTCGACCTCACAGATTATGACGAAAGGACACTCGAATTTGCCAAAGCATATTCTGAAAAACTGCTGGCCATCGATGTGAATGTGGAAGTTGATGTTATGCTTGAAACAGCTTACGAATTGTTTTCAAAATATTTCACTCCGGTAGAAGTAGGACTCAAGAAAGAGTTCGTTGAGAAATACTGGAAAGAAAATTGATTTAGACGTTAAAAGTTTCAGGGCAGGTTTTTAAACCTTACCCCTAAATGCTAAACCATCAAATATGGCTATAAAGTTTCAATATAATAAAACGTCTTTACAACAACTTGAGAAGCAGCTCAAGATCAGGGAAAAGGCTTTGCCTACCCTGAAAAATAAAGAAGCTGCACTGAGAGTTGAGGTAAAGAAAGCCAAAACAGAAGCAGAACGCCTTGAAAAGGAACTACGTAAGAAACTCTCCAAGCATGAAGATGTTGTAGAGATGTGGGGTGAGTTTGATAACGATCTGGTTTCTGTTGATGAGGTGGATGTTTCTGTAAAGAAAATCGCCGGAGTGAAAACTCCCGTGCTTGATGGAGTGGTTTTCTCAGTGAAAGAGTTCAGTGTTTTCAATAAACCATCCTGGTATTTAGATGGAATTTCTATCAGCAAGGAACTGGCAAAAATTGCCATAGAAAGCGAAGTCTTTAACCAGAAAATGGAATTACTTGAACATGCAAGACGAAAAACCACTCAAAAGGTAAACCTTTATGAAAAAGTGCAGATACCAGGTTTCCAGGATGCCATACGCAAAATCAAACGTTATATGGAAGATGAAGAGAACCTTTCGAAAGCTGCACAGAAAATTGTGAAATCACGAATTCAGGAGATGGAGGAAAGCTTATGATAGTACCGATGTTAAAATATTCTTTCCTTGTTTACCATAAGGACTATACCCGGTTCCTGAAAGAATTGCGCCGCCTGGGAGTTGTGCATATCATTGAAAAGGAAAAGGAAGTACCTTCTGAGATCAGAGATAAATTTGATCATATCAAGGAAATCGGAAATGTGCTGAAGTTTCTCTCCAAAAGAGAAATTGAAAGGAATGATGCAGATTGCAGCATCTCCGGTGCTGAAGCTTTTGATATTGTGAATAAAGCGATGGAAGAAATTGAACAAAAGCAACAGCATCTGATAACACTCAAAAAAGAAATCAACCTTGTTGAGCCCTGGGGTGACTTTTCTCTCAAAACCATTGAAGCTCTTAAGGAGAATCGTATCAAGCTGCGGTTTTATACCATTGCGCAAAGCAAGTTTGATGAGAAATGGCTCGAAGAATACCCAATTGAAGTAATTTCTGAGCATGCAGGACAGGTATATTTCGTTGCAGTTGAGAAGGGTTATCTTACCGATGAAATTCCTGCCGAAGAAATGCGTACTCCTGAAAAACCACTTTCTGCTCTACTGCAGGCAAAGGAAAAACTGGAAAAGGAAATATCTGATATTAACGAACTTTTCGATAAGCATGCGCGCGAAAGCATGGATGCTATTGAAGGCTACTACAAGCAAATGCTTGAATCGGTTGAATATGATCAGGCCATAATGCATACCCGCCCCGAAGCAGAGGAAAAGGTGATGTTACTTGAAGGTTGGGTACCCCGGCCCAGAGAAGCTGATATGATTGAATATCTTGAACAAAAGTCTGTAGTGTATACACGTCAGAGAGCTACAAAAGAGGATAAGGTACCCATAGAGCTCAAAAACAAGAAGTTTTCGGAGAAATTTGAAATGCTTGGCGAGCTTTATTCTTTGCCTAAATACGGTGAACTGGATCTTACTCCTTTCTTCGCTCCGTTCTATATGGTTTTCTTTGGATTTTGCCTGGGAGATGCAGGATATGGTATTTTGATGGCTATTGCTGCCATTCTTCTCAAGAAAAAAGTACCAAAAGAACTTAAACAAGCCATGGGCCTGGTGTTTTACCTGGGTTTATCTACTATATTCTTCGGAATAATTGGTGGAACTTTCTTCGGAATTCCATTATATGAAACTTCATTACCGGTTTATTCAACCCTTGCATCCGATCTGGAAGCCAGGGGAACTGATATAAACAATCTGTTGTTTTATTTATCGCTGGCATTGGGTGGTGTCCAGATCATATTCGGATTGTTCCTGAAGGCCATAAATGAAACCCGGCAATACGGCTGGAAACTTGCTATCGGCACTATGGGCTGGATTGTTTTGCTGGTAGGTTCTGTAACTGTATATTCAATTGGAGAATTCACTGTTGTTGAAAGCAGTTCATTAACACCAGTCTGGTATGTACTGCTGGGAGTTAGCGGCACTATGATCCTGTTGCTTAATAATCTTACACGCAATGTATTTATGAACCTGGGTGTAGGTTTGTGGGATTCCTACAACATGGTGACAGGAATTCTGGGTGACCTGCTGTCATACATCCGTTTGTTTGCACTCGGAATTTCAAGTGCCATTCTGGGCTTTGTGTTCAACAGCCTTGCGGTATCTATGAGTGGTAATATTCCGGTACTCAGTATCCTTATTATGGTTGTGATCCTGGTAATCGGACACGGAATAAACCTCTTTATGTCGGGACTGGGAGCATTTGTGCACCCCATGCGTCTTACTTTTGTAGAGTTTTATAAGAATGCCGGTTTTTCCGGTGGTGGAAAAAAATATAATCCATTTAAAAAATTAACCTAACGTTTCACTCAAATTAAATACTAAATCATTATGGAACCTATTATTTTAGCTTACATTGGAATCGGATTGATGATAGGATTAGCCGGCATCGGCAGTGCATATGGTGTTTCTATGGGAGGTAATGCCTCAGTAGGTGCATTGAAGAAAAACGACGAAGCTTTTGGTAACTATCTGGTGCTAAGCGCACTTCCAGGAACCCAGGGTCTTTACGGATTCATGGGATATTTTATCCTTTCTGATTTTCTGGTACCCGGAATAACCTGGACCACAGCCGCTGCTATTTTTGGTGCCGGCCTGGCTCTTGGATTCGTTGGTTTGCTTTCAGCTATCCGCCAGGGACAGGTTTGTGCCAATGGTATTGCTGCCATAGGCTCAGGATACAATGTATTCGGTAACACACTGATCCTTGCCGTATTCCCCGAGCTTTATGCGATCGTTGCTTTTGCTGCAACATTCCTTATCAGCGGGGCGTTGTAGGAAATCGAATTATTTACACATAATTGCCACTTTCTCGTTCTGTGAAAGCAGGGAGATGGTGGCTTTTGTATTTTTTACAGAAAATAAAAATTTATAATTATGATGCAGCCGGGGAAACTCAATACCCTCCGCGTAGTAAAAATCCTCGATTTTGGTGTATACCTCGATGGTGGCGAAATGGGCGAGATCCTCATGCCCACCAAATGGGTACCGGAAAATACAAAGGTTGATGATGTACTGGATGTGTTTATATACTTCGACTCGGAAGACAGGCCTATTGCAACTACCCTGAAACCAAAAGCCATGGTGGGCGATTTTGCCTGGATGAAGGTAAAAGCGGTAAACCGCATTGGTGCATTTCTTGACTGGGGTCTGGATAAAGACCTCCTTGTTCCTTTCAAAGAACAAAATGCAAAAATGGAAGAAGGGCGTTTTTATCTTGTTTATCTTTACGTCGATCCACGCAGTAAACGTATAGCAGCTTCAGCAAAACTAGAAAAATTCCTGGATATAGTTCCCATTGATTATGAACCAGACCAGGAAGTAGACCTTTTGATCTGGACAAAGTCTGATATGGGATATAAAGCCATTATCAACCAAAAACACAGTGGCCTGTTATATTTTAATGAAATGTTTCATGATGTGATGCCCGGCCAGATGATGAAAGGTTATATATCCCGGATAAGACCTGATGGTAAAATAGATCTCAAACTGCAGAAAACCGGTTATGAGAATATAGATCAGTTTTCTGAAATACTTTTGCAAGCTCTCGAAAAGAGCCAGGGCTTTATTCCTTTGACAGATAAAAGTGATCCTGAAGAAATTTACCGGCTTCTGGGTATGAGTAAAAAGAACTTTAAAAAATCGGTTGGATTGCTATATCGAAAAAGATGGATAAGGATAGATGAATCCGGAATATATCTCATAAAGAGATGATATTTTAATTATTTTTGATCAATCTCTTCACTTAGTTGTTAAATAAACCAAGCAAATTGTATTTAGGTATGCACAAATTAAGGAACAAAATTTTTTCGGTAATCACAGAATATTTGATACTCATAGCTTTGAGTATAATATCCTTTTCAACTTTTGCACAGACCCCCACTCATATTCCAAGGGAAAGGATTGAACCGGTAAATTTTTTTGAATCTACAGAAAACATTATCTTTTTCATTGTTATACCTGTTATAATAGTTATACTTTACCTGCTTTGGAGAAGAGAAAGAAGAAAACAAAAGAAAGAAGCCGAGCAAAGAAAAAGTGATCAGGAATAATATATCTTGTGCTTTTATCTTTAGGGTCTGGTAGTCGTGAATTATTAACCGGTAAAAATCATGGATGGGACGCTTGAAATATTATGGGATATTTCTGTTGCTCTTGGTGTTGGTTTACTTATTGGTATATAGCGTGGCTGGACCAGCCGAG
>CAYXIT010000162.1:0-5937 GCA_964465275.1 uncultured Bacteroidales bacterium
GAAACATAGAGTAAGCCTTTAACGTTGATGTCTAGCATAGCGTCCCAGTCTGCAGTACTGCCTTCCTGGATATAATCTAACCCATGAGCGTTGCCAGCATTATTGATAAGGATTTGAATAGTTTTAAAATCTTCGGGAAGGGAATCTAAGGCTTGATTAACCGCCTGTTGATCTCTCACATCAAAATTAAGCGTGGTAAGTTTAGTAAGAGATGATAATTTTGATTTTAAGCGGTCTAAGCGGTCTTGACGCCGACCGCAGAGTATGAGTGTGAATTTTTCTTTGGCTAAGCGTTGAGCTGTAGCTAAACCAATACCACTTGTTGCTCCTGTGATTAATACTATTTTGGACATAAAATTTATTTTTTATAAATGTAAGGAAAAGCTATAAATCTATTTCTGTGATTAGTCTAAGAGTCAGAAATAACAGTAAATTTACTAAAAATTAGAGTAATGATTCTAGAAATTTTGTTGGTGGTTTTGGGCTTTGTTTTGTTGATTTTTGGAGCAGATGCTTTGGTAAAAGGATCTGCTGCATTGGCTAAAAAGCTAAACATGTCCGATCTTGCCATAGGACTTACTATAGTGGCTTTTGGGACATCTGCACCAGAGTTAGTGGTGAGTTCTGTGGCCTCAGTCACCCAGCAATCCGATTTGATTTTAGGCAATGTATTGGGAAGTAATGTTTTTAATCTGATGATGATTTTGGGCATAGTAGGTCTTATTAAGCCCATAAGTGTTCAAAGACGTATGGTGTGGATAGAAATACCAATCTCGATGTTTGTGATCCTTATGCTTTATGCGCTGTCGAATTCGTTTTTAGGAAACGATTTACCTTTAGTATCCAGAAGCGATGCTTTGATTTTATTGGTTTTGTTTGCAGGATTTATGCTTTATATTTACAAAGGACTTTCTAAAGAACCTCCTTCTACATCACCACCAACTGCTGTATATTCTAATTTTAAAACGGCGCTTTTGATCATCTTGGGTCTGGCAGGTTTGGTCTACGGAGGGCATTTGGTCGTTACCAATGCCTCAGACATAGCTTTACAGTTTGGTGTGACTGAAAAAATAATCGGATTAACCATTGTTGCCGCAGGAACTTCCTTGCCAGAATTAGTAACCTCAGTGGTGGCGGCCATCAGAAAAAATGCAGACATAGCCATTGAGTTTACTGCTCCTTCTGTTGTAATTGATAATCTGAAAAGGCTTTTTGATAAAAAAATTCCGGTTGTAACAGGTACAACCGGTTGGATGGATAAACTTCCCGAAATTCAGAATTATTGTGAAAAAAGTAACGGAAGCCTGTTTTATGCGTCAAACTTCAGTATTGGGGTAAACCTTTTTTTTGCTGTAAATAAACATCTGGCAAAACTTATGGCAGATTACCCGGAATATTTTATTTCGGTTGAAGAAACCCATCATACTCAAAAGCTTGATGCTCCGAGCGGTACTGCCGTTAGTATGCTAAATGATATACTTAATGAAAACCAGGTATATAATAACTGGAGGTTGGTTTCTGATAAGCCGGGTGAGGATGAAATTCCTGTTGAAGCACATCGTATTGAAGGAGTTACAGGAACACATCTGGTCAGATATACTTCGCCAATCGATAGTATAAGTTTAGAACACAAGGCTTTTAATCGCGAAGGATTTGCCAGGGGCGCTCTTTTGGCAGTAGCCTGGCTCAGGGGGAAAAAAGGAATTTTTACAATGAGTGATCTTTTAAACATTTAATAAATAAAAATCATGAGTATTTACATTTTGCTTAGTCTGTTGTTTTTTGCAGCCAGTGCTGCGGGCTTATGGCGTATTTTTGAAAAAGCAGGCTACAAAGGTTGGAAGGCCATTATACCTCTTTATAATTTTTATATATGGCTAAAGGTTATTAAAAAACCTCTGTGGTGGTACATTTTTATAATAATTCCCTACATCAATGTTTTTACATTGCTTTTGATGGTTGTTGAAACCCTGAAGTGTTTCCGTAAGGATGGGCTTGGTGAACAGGCATTGGGTGTTTTGTTTCCGTTTGTATTCCTGCCTTATCTTGGGTTTGCACCCCATGAGGAATATACCCATCCTGACAAACTTCCTCCTGTTAAAAAATCTGCCGGCAGGGAATGGGCCGATGCCATAATATTTGCTGTTATTGCAGCAACAATCATCAGGACTTTCTTCATAGAAGCATATACCATTCCCACATCATCAATGGAGAAATCACTTCTTGTAGGCGATTATTTGTTTGTGAGTAAGCTAAGTTATGGTCCGAAAATACCTAATACTCCTATTGCTTTTCCTTTTGCTCATCATACACTGCCCGGCACTGATCATACCAAATCTTATGTGGAATGGATCAGTCTGCCTTATTATCGTTATCCGGGTTTGAGAACAATTAAGAATAATGATGTAGTTGTGTTTAACTATCCTGATGGTGATACCGTGGCGCTGCAAATGCAGAACAGAAGTTATTATGCTATGGTAAGAGAAATGGGACGTGATTTTGTGTGGCGCAATTACGATATCGTTGCAAGGCCGGTAGATAAACGTGAAAATTACATTAAAAGATGCGTTGGTATTCCGGGTGATACTCTTCAGATTATTGATAGTGAAATTTATATCAATGGAAAAAAGCTGCCTTTTCCTGAAGATGTTCAGTTTAATTACCAGGTTATTACTGATGGTTCACCATTGCATTCACGCGTTCTCGAGCGTTTTGATATAACTGATGCATTTCAGCGTAGTGCAAGTGAGTATATCATGGCCCTTACTGATGATAAAGCTGATCAGCTAAATCAATTAGGATCCGTAAGGCAGGTAAGAAAAATTACAAAACCGGCATCCTACCATGAAAGTCATATTTTCCCATTTCATAATAACTTTCCGTGGAATGAAGATAATTTCGGACCTGTTTATATACCGAAAAAAGGTACAACCATAGAAATTTCTCCTGAAAATATAATGTTATGGGAACGTACACTTGAAGTAACTGATGAACAGATTCTTATTAATGGGGTGCCTGCATCAACCTATACTTTTGAAATGGATTATTACTGGATGGTGGGTGATAACAGGCATAATTCGGCCGATTCCCGCTACTGGGGTTATGTGCCTGAAGACCATATTGTTGGCCGTGCAATGTTTGTGTGGCTTTCTCTTGATAAGAACAAAAGTTTTCTTAATAAGATAAGATTTAATAAAACTTTTAGAACTATCCAGTAGCATAAATAATTTCTGCCGGCCAATAAAAAACAGGTTGGAGATAAAATAACTGAAATATTTAACCGGAGAAAAATTATCTGTTCTTTCTCCGGTTTTTTAGTAAACTCCCGATGTAAGTAAGTTAATTTAATATCTTTTTTCACTTTTCAGCTAATTGTTTTTTGGCCGATTATTAGGATAAAAACAAGAATTTCATTGTAAAACAAGGATTTTTATCCATTATAAATAAACAAAACTTAAAAAGCAACTTCATCAGATTGTAAAAATTTAATACATCTGATTGAGTTACTTTGATCAAAAAAATTAACTTTGTCTACTAAAATATATGACAATGGTGCTTTGCTGAGAATTGGCACTGCCGGTTCTTTTATTTTAATTTTATTACTACAGAATTGTGAAGAATAAATATATTGATCTTATAGAGCAAACCTTTGAATTTCCACAGGAGGAATTTAAAGTAATAGACAATGAGTTGTATTTTCATGATATATGCTTGATGGATATCATTAAGCAATATGGTACACCATTGAAGATCAGTTATCTGCCTAAAATAAGTCAGCAGATCCAAAAGGCTAAGCGCTTGTTTCATGTGGCTATGGCCAAGGTAGATTATGAAGGTGAATATAATTATTGTTATTGTACAAAGAGTTCTCATTTTTCTTTTGTACTTGAGGAAGCACTAAAAAATGATATACATCTCGAAACTTCATCAGGCTTTGATATTTACATTATTGAAGAATTGTACAACAATGGTTTGATTGATAAAGACAAATATATTGTATGTAATGGTTTTAAAAGATCATTATATACTCAAAAAATATCAGAACTGATTAATCAGGGTTTTGAAAATACCATTCCGGTTATTGACCACAAAAATGAGATAGAAGTATATGACCGTTTAATTGAAAAAAACCGGAAATGTAAATTAGGTATACGCATTGCATCAGAAGAAGAACCTATGTTTGAATTTTATACTTCGCGGTTAGGTATCAGGTATAATGATGTAGTTCCGTTTTACATGGAAAAGATAAAGAAAAACCCCAGGTTTGAATTAAAGATGCTTCATTTCTTTATCAATACAGGTATAAGAGATACTGCATATTACTGGAATGAGCTTCATAAATGTGTGAATGTGTATTGTGATCTGAAAAAGATATGTCCTGAGCTTGATTCGCTTAATATAGGAGGTGGATTTCCGGTAAAAAGCTCCTTGGGTTTTGAATATGATTATGAATACATGACCGAAGAAATTGTAGCCCAGATCAAAAGTATCTGCAAACAGAATAAGGTGCCGGAGCCGGATATTTTTACCGAGTTTGGCGGCTTCACTGTTGGTGAAAGCGGGGCAGTTTTATACTCCATACTTGACCAGAAACAGCAGAATGACCGCGAGCTCTGGAATATGATCGACAGCAGTTTTATGACAACTTTACCCGATATTTGGGCCATGAAACAGCGGTTTATATTGTTGGCAATTAATAACTGGGATTTTGAATATCAACGTGTTAACCTTGGAGGCTTAACATGCGACAGTCAGGATTATTATAATGCTGAATCTCACGCCAATGCAGTGTTCCTTCCCAAAATAAAGGAGAATGTTCCGCAATATATCGGAATGTTTCATACAGGTGCTTACCAGGAAAGCCTGGGAGGATTCGGAGGCTTGCAGCATTGCCTTATCCCTGCTCCAAAGCTGGTTATAATTGACAGAGATGAAGAAGGAGAATTTTCCACAAAACTCTTTGCAAAAGAGCAGAGTTATAAATCTATGCTCAAAACACTGGGTTACTGAAACCTGAGTCAAGCATGAGCGTATAATAATTTATAAACAAAAAGCATCATTATGTCCAGTCGAATTTTTTTTTCATCCATCTTATTACTTCTGATGATCATGCTTGTTTCTGAGTCGTTGCATGCTCAGCGGGCTTTCAGGGGACGTATCGTTTATGACATAACTTATCCGGGAAGTAATATTGACCTTGCCGAACTGCAAGAATTACCCGAGCGTGCTGTAATTACCACAAAAAATGACCTTGTACGAACTGAATACAGTTCAGAAAACGCCGGCCTGTCGCAGGTGAAAATTTCGGATGGAAATACAGGTGAAGTGATTACCCAACTTGAGATTATGCGCGAAAAGTATGTAATTACCAGAACGGCTCGAGAAATACGAAATAGTTTACAGAACATGCCTCAACCTGAGATTGAATTGACAGACAAAACCAGAGAAATTCTTGGGTATGAATGCAATCATGCCATCGCACGAGTAGTTGATGAAAATGGTGATATTCATGAGTCTGACATATGGTATACTAATGAGATACCAGGAAATGCATTTAATTTCGACTCCCCTTACAATGAAATTCCGGGGTTGATGCTTGAGTATGAGATTCGCGCAGGTGCGCTTAATATCAGGTATGAAGCTGAATCGGTAAAAAGAAGATTGTTTATTGGCGGACGTAACTTTACTGTACCGCGCGACTATCAACCGGTAACTTACGAAGAACTCAGAGAAATGCTTCAGGGTAATTTTTGATATAAAACAACTGATCATCAAGCTTATATCAGCTTGTTTCGTCAAAGAAAAGATTGGTTTGGATTACCCATTTCAATTGTTTGATGTCGGCAACCATTTCAGGTCCTTTTTGCTCGTTTTTTAAATGAATATAATAGGAAAATTCCATTTGTTCATTATCACGTTCTCCCATAGTTTTTACAT
>CAYXIT010000163.1:0-2491 GCA_964465275.1 uncultured Bacteroidales bacterium
TCCATGCCTCCGGATTGATGGGCTCACCAACTGAACCCAGTATTCGTAATGATGATAGATTGTGTCGTTTTACCCAGCTGTCGCCAAACCGCATAAATCCACGAATGGCTGTAGGAGCAGTATAAAAAATATTGATACCGAATTTTTCAATCATCTGCCACCAGCGGTTGGGATATGGGTGAAAGGGAGCACCTTCGTACATAAATACTGTACCCCCATTGAGCAACGGGCCATAAACTATATAGCTGTGTCCGGTAATCCATCCCGGGTCGGCGGTACACCATATACGGTCTTCTTCCTGCAGATCAAGGTAATATTTTGTGGTTACATATGTACCAACCATATAACCTCCATGAGTATGCATGATGGCTTTTGGCTTACCTGTTGTTCCCGATGTGTAAAGAATAAAAAGCGGATCTTCGGCTGACATGATCTGAAGCTGACAATGATTATTGGCATGAGGAAACTGAACCAGCTCATGATACCACATATCGCGGCCGGGCTGCATAAAAATATCTTCCCCTGTACGTTTTACCACAACAACATGCTCAACGGTCCCCGCACGCTGTAAAGCTTCGTCGGCTATTTCCTTAAGTGGTACAATTTTGCCCCGCTGATAGGCTCCGTCGGCAACAACAAGTACTCTCGACTGGCTGTCTTCAATTCTCTCAGTTAAAGACTCTACCGAAAAACCACCATAAACAACTGAGTGAACGGCTCCAATCCGGGCACAGGCCAGCATGGCTGTGATGATCTCAGGTATACGGCCCATATATATGGTAACGCGGTCACCTTTTTTTACTCCCATACTTTTTAAAACATTCGCAAAACGGCAGGTTTCCTGGTGCAACCGGAAATATGACATGGTTTCTACCTTACCGGCTTCACTCTCCCAGATCAAAGCAAGCTTATTTCTGCGGAAAGTATCCAAATGACGATCAAGGCAGTTGTAGGAAATATTGGTTTGTCCCCCGATAAACCACTTGTAAAATGGTTTGTTTGAATCATCAAATACTTTTTCCCATTTACGAAACCAATGCAGTTCATTTGCAAAATCTGCCCAAAAACCCAGATAGTCTTTTTCCGCTTTTTGATCCCATTCATTGCGGTTTTTCAACTGAGATTTTTCTATTGTCCGTTCGTTTGGGTAATAAACCTCACCCGAAAGTTTTTTTTCTGTCATAAGCTTATCCATTTAAATATTATGTTAATTAAATTTAATCATAATAATCAGAAAAAACCATATAAAGAATTTTGTCAGTTTTGGATTAAATATGTATAATGCTGTTTTACAATAATATTGCAGAACAAATGATTAAAACAAGAAACGGGAATCATGCTGCGAAGTGCAATTCCCAAACATTTTTCTTTAATCGAATTCATTTTGGTTTTTAATAAATAGTTTTTACTTTTAGACAATAATAAAACAAAACATAAATCTAAAAAGCAATAAATATGACCAGACTGAAGACTACCTATATGGGAATAGAACTTAAAAATCCTTTGATCATCGGTGCATGTAATCTTACACTTGACATTGATGTGGCAAAAAGAATGGAGGATGCAGGAGCAGCAGCAATTGTTTTTAAGTCACTCTTTGAAGAACAAATAAACCTGGAAAGTCTCCAGATGGAAGAAGACCTCTCGGAATATGCTGAAAGAAATGCAGAGATGGTTAGCTTGTTCCCCAGTCTGGAACATGCAGGTCCGCAGGAGCATCTTGACAAACTCTCTCAGCTCAAAGCAAGTGTTGATATACCGGTTATCGGAAGCCTTAACTGTGTAAATCATTCAACCTGGGTAAACTATGCCATGGAAGTTGAAAAGACCGGAGTAGATGCCCTGGAACTTAATTTTTATGCCAATCCGCGAGACAAAAATCAAAGTGCCGAATCTATTGAAAAAGAGCAACTTGATATAGTAAAAGAAATAAAGTCAAATGTTAAAATACCGGTTAGTGTAAAACTAAGCTTCTTTTATACCAATCCTTTACAATTAATAAGTCAGATGGATAAACTGGGAGTGGACGGGTTTGTTCTTTTTAATCGATTATTCCAACCAGATATTGATACGGATAAGCAAGATATGTACTCACCTTTTAATCTTTCTTCAGCAGGCGACTATAAACTTCCACTGCGTTACGCGGGTTTGCTTTATAAGCAGATCAAGGGAGACATTTGCAGTAATACAGGAATTTTAACAGGTGAAGATTTTGTAAAGGTTATTATGGCGGGGGCTCAGACAGCACAGGTGGTAAGTGCCATTTACAAAAACAAAGTTCCATTTATTGATACAATGTTGTCTGTTCTTGATCAATGGATGGAACAAAATAACTATAATTCTCTTGATGATTTCAGAGGCAAAGTATCAAAAGTAAATACTAAAGTTCCGGCACACCCTTCTTCCTCAGTCAGCAATCCAATAGTGTCCTGACCCACTACAGTTTCAATTCCATCAATGCCCTGGGAACTTAAGTAAAAAACGGCTCTGG
>CAYXIT010000163.1:2501-5854 GCA_964465275.1 uncultured Bacteroidales bacterium
GCAAAGTATCAAAAGTAAATACTAAAGATCCTTTCGCTTACAGAAGAGCGCAATATGTTGACCTTCTCATGAAACCTGTTGAGGTAATGAAGCGTTACCCGCAAGTATAAATCAATTCAGTTTATAAAACAAAAAAGGGCCGGCAGAAAATCAATCTGCCGGCCCTTTTTTGTTCATTCGGTTTGTTGAAAAACAGGTATTATGCTATTCAATTTGAACATCAAATGGCATTCGCATCAAGATTCCGGTTTGTTCTGATGTTTGCTGCATGGCTTCGTAAACTTTATAAGAATCACCAAGTTTTGATTGCAGCCACCTGGTTTCTGTTGTACCAAAACCTTCACGTAACATTTCAAATATGTCTTTTTGTGCAGGATATTCGGTTATTCTGTATTCTTCAATTCCGGCAAGTTCTGCTGCTTGTTCAATTGCATAATTTAATCCTCCAAAGTCGTCAATCAGGCCAATTCTTTTGGCATCAACACCACTCCATACTCTTCCCTGTGCAATACTGTCAACAGTGCTAACCGGTAAGCCCCGACCTTCGGCAACATGATTTATAAATGTTTCGTAAATTCTTTCTATTTCATTTTGTATAATCTCACGCTCAACCCTGGTCAGGGGCCTAGAAACAGAGCCCAGGTCGGCCAGTTCGTTGGTTTTTACATTATCGAAAGTTATACCCAGTTTGTCATTGAACATTTCCTGCATATTGGGGATCATTCCAAAAACACCGATGGAGCCGGTGATGGTTGATGGACTTGCAATGATTTTATCAGCATAACAGGCCACGTAATATCCTCCACTGGCAGCAACATCTCCCATGCTTACGATTACAGGCTTTTCTTCTGATGCAAGCATTACCTCACGCAGCATGATTTCTGAAGCAAGTGCGCTACCACCTCCTGAATTTACCCTGAATACAATTGCCTTAACCGATTCATCAAGTCTTGCATCCCGCAATGCTTTTGCAATCCGGTCTCCACCCATTGACCGTTCACTTCCTTCTCCCATAATTATGTTACCCATTCCATAAACTACAGCAATTTTTTCTCGGCTACGTGATGGGATCATACTTTGAGGCAGAGGTGCGTTGTTGTATTTTGAATAATCAACCAATTTAACTTTTTCTGATGATTCAATCTCCAGTTTTTCCCTGAAAATATCCAATACCTCATCTTTATATGCTATCCCGTCTATCATCCCGGCCTGTAAAGCTCCTTCCGGGGTACGTGTTTCAAATTTGTCTGCCGTCTCAATAAGCTGGTTAATGGTAACATTTCTTTCAGAAGAAATATCTGCAAGAGCAGTATTCCAGATAGAACTGATGAAACCCTGGATCTGTTCACGATTTTCATTACTCAGCTGCTCGAGGAAAAATGGTTCACCTGCACCTTTATATTTTCCATGACGTATAACCTGGGCTTCTATTCCGATTTTCTCGAGCATGTTTTTGAAAAACATAACTTCAGCATTTATACCCCGGAAATCGATAGTGCCTTCAGGATTGATGTAGATTTCATCAGCCACTGTAGCAAGGTAATATGCCCCCTGGCTCATAACATCACCATATGCTATAACGAATTTCCCGCTTTCTTTAAAGTCAGATAGTTGCTCCCGTATCTCACGTATGGTAGACCATCCTGTTTGAGTTATACTGAGATCAAGAAAGATACCACTTATATTCTCATCTTCCTTTGCTTTACGTATATTTCTGAGCAATTCATTTAATCCTATAACTGATCCGGGACTAAAGGTCATAAAGTCAAAGTTCTCGAAAGGATTTTCCGGGCTGCGGTCTATTATTTCATTATTCAGTTTCAGGTGGAAAACGGATTTGGCCGCAAATTCGACAGGTTCAGTCTTGCCGATAGATGCGATCATACCGAATACCAAAAAGAGAAACAGCAAAAACATCAGGAATACTCCCAGCATTGATGCAAACATAAATTTAAAAAATTGTTTCATAATAAGGCTGTTTAGATAGGTTAGTTAATATCAACAAATTTAAATTAAATATACTCTAAAGTTAAAACCCATTAGACGCTGTTGTGTTTAGTTTATTACAAATGGTTTGAAAAAAGGTATTGTATGCTTTTGATAAACCGTTTTTTTTACAGAATTTTGCCACATATTTTTTGATTATTCTATATTGATTATGAACAATCTGGTTTATTTGCTTCTGGGAGGAAATCAAGGGAACATTCGGAAAATATTCTCCCAGACAATTGATTTGCTAAATGATTCCATAGGACCTGTTCAGGAGATTTCTCCTCTTTACAAAACTGAGCCATGGGGATTTCAGTCAAAGAACTCCTTTCTTAACCAGGTCGTTGCTATTAAAACTGATTTTTCTCCTGAAAAATTACTCAAAGAAGTTCAGGTGATTGAGAAGAAATTTGGCCGTGTCAGACAAGACATTAGTAATGGATATCAATCAAGACCTATTGATATTGATATTTTATTTTACAATGATGAGATAATAAATCTTGAGGATCTTGTTGTGCCTCATCCAAAATTACATTTGAGAAAATTTACACTTGCTCCTTTAAACGATATTGCGCCGGGTTTAAACCATCCGGTTTTGAATAAGAGCATATCTGAAATCTTGCGTACATGTGATGACAAACTAAGTGTAATCCGATGCAGTGATGCCGGATAGTGAGCCGCAAATAACAATTTAACCAGGCATAACATTTAAATGTTGCTAAGAAATGTATTATAATTATATAGCCATTGAGGGGAATATAGGGGCAGGTAAAACAAGCCTTGCAACTAAAATTGCAAATGATTTAAATGGTCGGTTGATACTGGAACAGTTTGATGATAACCCATTCCTTGCAAAGTTTTATGATAACCCCGAAAGGTATGCCTTTCCCCTTGAACTCTCTTTTCTTGCCGAACGTTATCAGCAATTGCGAACTGAACTGGCCAATCAGGAGCTTTTCCATGATTTTACTATCAGTGATTATTTTTTGAATAAGTCGGTGATTTTTGCGCGAAAAACCCTTAATGAAGATGAATACCAGCTTTTTTATAAGCTGTTTAATATTATGAATGCCAATTTGCCTAAGCCACAATTGCTGGTACATTTGTATGTTAATACAAAGCGACTTCAGAGCAATATACAATTGAGGGGAAGATCTTATGAGCAGAAAATTCAGGACGAATATCTTGAGAAAATTCAGTCAAGCTATTTTGAGTATTTAAAGCATCGGCATTTAAAGATATCAATAATGACCCTTTTGTAACTCTTTGTCCTTCTTTAACAAATATTTTTTCAATCCTTCCTCCCATTTCCGGGCTAATCATACCATAATTTTTAGCTTCTTCTGCAGTCATCCAGTAATCAC
>CAYXIT010000164.1:0-3215 GCA_964465275.1 uncultured Bacteroidales bacterium
TGGGTGGAGGATTATGCGGAATTAACTTCGTTGAGCTCCCTGCGGTCAGTTACAAATTCCGCTTAGCTGGTTTAGTTCGGGTGGGCGCTGGCTAAACTATTGGTCTGACGAGCTGAAGTCGTCTGACCACAGAGCCCTAAAGTGGTGGGGTCACATAAAGTGGCCCCGTCACAATAAAAAATTTGCGAAGATTTTCCGGGAAGTAGACAATGTATTTGTTTTCAAAACATCCGTTTTTTTGTAATGCAATTTATTTTTTCCTGCTATTTTTACAGCCCAAAATGAATACAATTTATTTTACAACTCAAAAATACAATCTCATGAAACGTTTTACTGTATTAGTTCTTACAGCATTATTTTTTACAATCCAGGGCAGTTATGCCCAAAAACAGGCCATGGTACCCGAAACCCTTTGGGAGTTTGGTCGTGTGGGTGGCATGCAGGTTTCACCTGACGGAACGCAAATACTCTTTACCATTACCCATTATGATGTGGAAACCAATAAAGCGGGCAGGGATATCTATATCATTCCTGTGGAGGGCGGACAACCCCGCAATCTTACCAACAGCCCGGAAAATGAATTTAACGTAATGTGGCGTCCCGACGGGAGAAAGATAGGATATCTGAGTTCAAAAACCGGTACAGTGCAGATATGGGAAATGGATCCCGACGGTCGCAACCCCCTGCAGGTGTCAAATATATCCGGTGGTGTAACAGGTTTTGAGTACAGTCCCGATATGCAGCATGTGTATTTTACCAAAAGGGTAAAAGTTGAAGAAGATCCCCACGATATGCATCCCGACCTGCCACTGACAAACGTACTGATTTACGATGATCTTATGTACAGGCACTGGGACCGCTGGCACGACTATTCCTACAGTCATATTTTTATTTCACCTTACAGCAACGGAAGCATCGGCCGTTATTATGATATCATGGAGGGTGAACCCTGGGATTCTCCCATGCCCCCCTTTGGTGGTATCGGTCAGATCAGCTGGACACCCGATGGCCGGGCACTGGCATATACTTCCAAGAAGAAGGTTGGTAAAGAGAGGGCTGTAAGTACCAATTCCGATATCTATCTTTACGATCTTAATAGCCGTCAAACCACCAACCTCACTCCTTTCAACCAGGGTTACGACCGCAATCCCGCCTTTTCACCCGATGGGCGATATATGGCATGGGAAAGCATGGAAACTCCTGGTTTTGAAGCGGATAAAAGCCGCATTCTCATTATGGATCTGAGTGATGGAAGCTGGATCGATTATTCCGAAGGTTTTGACCAGAGTTCAGAAAGTTTAACCTGGTCAGCCGATGGCAGAACCCTTTATTTTATCAGCGGACATCATGCTACCTACCAAATGTATAAACTGGATATTGCCGGCCGTCAGATCAACCCGATCACCGATGGATGGCACAATTACAACTCTCTGGCCATTGCAGGCAATTATCTTGTGGGAGAGCGAATGAGCATGTCATCACCGGTTGAGCTATTCAGGGTGAACCCCGCTGATGGTGCACAGGTGCAGCTTACCGATGTAAACCGTCATGTTTTCGATAAAATTGAGATGGGAAATGTAGAACAGCGCTGGATCGAAACCACCGACGGCAAAGAAATGCTGGTATGGGTGATTTACCCTCCGGGATTTGATCCTGAAAAGAAATATCCGGCCCTTCTTTACTGCGGCGGTGGCCCGCAGAGTGCAGTCAGCCAGTTCTTCTCGTATCGCTGGAACTTCCAGATCATGGCGGCACATGACTATATTATAATTGCCCCCAACCGCAGAGGTTTACCCACATTCGGGCAGGAATGGAACGACCAGATCAGCCAGGATTATGGCGGGCAAAATATGCAGGACCTCCTCACAGCAGCCCGTACTGTAAGCCAGGAGCCATTTATTGATGAAACCAGGCTGGGTGCTGTAGGCGCCAGCTACGGCGGTTTTTCTGTATTCTGGCTGGCAGGCAATCATAGCGGATTATTCAGTGCATTCATTTCACATTGTGGTATGTTTAACTTTGAGAGCTGGTATGGCACAACAGAAGAAATGTTCTTTGCAAACCACGATATTGGCGGGCCTTACTGGGCCGAAGACCGACCTGATAGCTACGGGTCATCTCCCCACCGTTTTGTGGGTAACTGGGACACACCCATTATGGTGGTTCATGGTGCCAAAGATTTTCGCGTGCCCATCTCAGAGGGAATGCAGGCTTTCAATGCAGCACAGCTGCAGGGAGTTCCCAGCCGGCTGATCGTTTACCCCGAAGAGAACCACTGGGTGCTCACTCCGCAAAACAGCATACTCTGGCAAAGAGAGTTTTTCAAATGGCTCGATCAATGGCTTAAAGAATAATCTTATTATTCCGGTGCATGTAAAAAAGAGTTCTGCGCTATAATATATAATGCGGAACTCTTTTTTGCGTTTATTTTAGTAATTTTGGCTCGTTTTCCGGAGTCGTATTGTTAATCAGAATTTTTAGCCGCCGATATATAAGCCAATGCGCAAAGCAATTCTCAGCATAATCCTGTTTTTTAGTCTGTGTTTTATAAGCCTGTTTTTTATGCCTGTAATGGCTGCTGAAGATTATGGCATAAGCATAAAAGATACGATAATACCGGAAAATGTAATTTTCAACCCAAACGACACACTCCCCTGGCAGGATGAACTGCAAAGAGATACATTACCCACCGGCGATACTTTGCCCGTTGCAACGGCACAACCTCAAGCGGATGAAAAAGAAGATGAAACACTTTCATTAAAAATACCCTGGTATACTCAGGAACAACTCGAGAATCCGTTTCAACTTGAGCCCAACTTTGTGGATACCACACTTCTTAATTTTCATCATTATGATTATGCTGCACGAGATGGTTTGTTTTACGCTTCCAAAGGGAATCCGGGTCATACTTACAGACCTCTGAAATTCGATCCAAAGCTTTCACCTGGATTGGATCATGGGCATGAAACGATTTACGGCCGGTATATTTTCCACCATGATCAATTACGTTTCTATCGTCCGAAATATACTTTTACCGATCTTTCATTGGTTACCGGGGATAACCGTGAGCAGTTGTTTTATGCCAAACATGCCCAGCGACTTCACGAAACATTTTATGTGGGATTTCAATACAGGGTAATAAATTCGCCCGGTGCCTTCACAAGGCTGAGTGCTCGAAATGTAAATCTGTACCTTACTGCTGACTATCTGCACCC
>CAYXIT010000164.1:3309-4624 GCA_964465275.1 uncultured Bacteroidales bacterium
ACTGCGCGACAGCGTTTACCTTTACTCAGCCGAATCGTGGTACAGGGATGTTTCTATAAATTTGCGGCATTTCTACCAAACAGGATTTTATGCCGGGCGTGATTCACTCAATGAGGGCAGATTTATTAACCTCGGAAGAATCGATCATGGATTTACTTACTCAAGAAACTCCTATGTTTTTATTGATGAATCTTCTCCTTACCCCTTTTATGATTATGAGCCGCATTATCCGCAAAGTACTTTTGATTCTACTGTAATTCATAAAATCTGGAATGAAGTATCATGGTCAAATTTTCCGCTGGAAAGCGGAAGGGGTAATTTCCCTTTTAATTTTAAGATATTTCTGCAGCACAGTATCAATACCATTCAGCAACCCTGGTTTCCTGATAACCAGCCGCTATTTGATTCTCTCGATCAACCTGTCTATTACTATGATAAAGAGAATTATAATGAGCTCATCCAGGGAATTGAACTGCAAAGCGATCAATCGAGATTTTTGTCATTCGGAGGGTTTGCCAATGTAACCGTTGGCGGATATAACGATGAAGATTTTCATGCCGGGGCATACATTTCATTGGGCCGGCCCGACAGAAATTATAACCTGGAAGGGTTATTAAGGGTTGCTAATATGGAAGCTCCCTATTTTTACAATAATTTCAGGAGCAATTTCATTAGCTGGGAAAACAATTTTGACAAAATGCAGGTGCTTAATCTGCGCGGAAAACTGAAAACACCCTGGTTACAAATTGAAGGAAATTATTATCTGCTCAACAATATGGTATATATGAACCGCGATGCCCTGCCTGTGCAGAACAGTTCAGGATTCAGCTTCATAAGCCTTGGAGCATACAGCGATATTGAACTGGGAAGATTTGGTTTCAGAAATCATGGAATATATCAGTACAGCACTACCTCGCAGTTTGAAGATTACCCTGCATTTATCAGCTATCACTCTGTTTATGTGAATGCATCATTTTTTGACGGGGCACTGATTAACAGACTTGGTTTCGACTTTCATTTCAATACAGGTTACCGGGCCATGTCATGGATGCCTGTTACCCGTTCATTTTATGCGCAAAAAGAACATATGGCACGCGATAAATTTTTACTGGATGTATTCTGGAGCGGTAAAATTAAGAGAACCAGGTTGTTTGTAAAGTTTCAGAACATACTTGCCCCCTTTATTGATCTGGATCCCCATTACGATGTACTTTTCTATCCCATTCCCGAAACCGCTTTTAAATTTGGAGTTTATTATGGAAGAATAAAATCTGATGAAAATTATGAATATAGATTTACAAAGAAATTTGGAGAT
>CAYXIT010000164.1:4634-5809 GCA_964465275.1 uncultured Bacteroidales bacterium
TTCGTGGATGTTTTTCAATTAACAACTCTTCTTTTTTTCTTGTTTGAAATCGTTATAAATAAGCTGTTGCTGCTGTTTTCTCGGAGTATTTTTACTAATTTTGCGCCGTGAATCAGATATAGCTAAATGCCTAATATTTAGACTGTTTTTAAATAAGATAATTATGACAAAAAAGAAAAATTTCATTACTTGTGATGGTAACTACGCGGCATCACATGTTGCTTACATGTTTAGCGAGGTAGCAGCAATCTACCCTATTACACCATCTTCCAATATGGCTGAGAATGTAGATGAGTGGGCTGCCAAAGGACGCAAGAATATTTTTGGGGAAGAAGTAAAATTGGTTGAGATGCAATCGGAAGCCGGTGCAGCAGGTGCTGTTCACGGTTCCCTCCAGGCTGGTGCTCTTACCAGCACATATACTGCATCGCAGGGATTATTACTGATGATTCCTAATATGTACAAAATTTCGGGTGAGTTGCTCCCCGGAGTATTTCACGTTTCTGCCAGGAGCCTTGCTGCCCAGGCACTTTCAATTTTCGGCGATCACAGTGATGTTATGAGCACACGCCAAACCGGTTTTGCCATGCTGGCCACCGGTAGTGTTCAGGAAATTATGGACATTGCTCCTATCGCTCACCTGGCTGCTATTAAGTCAAGGGTACCTTTCCTGCATTTCTTTGACGGTTTCCGTACTTCCCACGAAATACAAAAAGTAGAAGCTGCAGACCAGGATACATTAAAAGACCTTATCGACTGGAAAGCGCTCCAGGAATTCCGCGATCGTGCTCTCAATCCGGAGCATCCCGTAACCCGCGGTACTGCGCAAAACCCCGATATCTATTTCCAGTCAAGAGAAGCTGCCAACCGCTTTTATGATGTGCTTCCCGATATGGTAGAAGATTATATGAAGGAAATCACCAAAATTACAGGACGCGAGTATCACCCATTTACATATTATGGTGCCGGTGATGCTGAGCATGTAGTTGTTGCTATGGGCTCTATTACAGAAACCATCAGGGAAACCATCGATTATCTCGTTGAAAAAGGTGAAAAAGTGGGTATGGTGAGTGTACACCTGTACAGGCCTTTTTCAGCAAAATACCTGCTGAAAGTTATGCCCAAAACAGTTAAAAAAATTACAGCACTTGACCGCACCAAAGAACCCGGTGCCA
>CAYXIT010000165.1:0-5712 GCA_964465275.1 uncultured Bacteroidales bacterium
CGCCTACCCTTGCTACCTTCCGGTCCTGGGGGAGTTCAGCAGGAGCTGGTCGTACCAGACTCACGGGTGCAAAAGTATAAAAAAATATTGAGTCGACAAGCCTGCAGGTTGTAATTTTATATGGTAATAAATTTTAAAAAACTATTTCAAAATAATTGAGTAAAAAATAAATATCAGTTATATTTGTTTAGTACAAATCCAATTTACTTGTAAACTTAAATCATAATCCTATGGAAAACACGATTGAGAATAAAAAGGAAGGAATGTTTAAACCCGCTTTGAATTATGCATTGATCATATCCGTTGTGCTGATCATTATAAGCCTTATTTTTTATCTGGCAGGAAGCCCCACCAGTGATGCTATACAATATATTGGTTATGTTGTAGTTATTGCAGGCCTTGCCTACGCTGCAATAATGTATAGAAACGAAGTTTTGGGTGGCTATATTACATATGGGAAGAGTCTTGGGTTTATTGTAGTTACAGGGTTGATTGCCGGAGTTATTCTCGGTGTTTACAACTTTGTTTTTTTGTCTTTTATTGCCCCGGAAGTGCTTGAAATTATAAAAGAAGAAATCACTGAAAGAGCCTATGAAACAGCTTATCAGTTTAATCCCAACATATCTGATGCGGAATTAGACAACATGGTAGATATGCAGTTGCGTTTTCAGAATCCAACACTTTTAGCAGTTTTTACTATAATTGGTTATACTTTTCAGGCATTGGTATTCGGATTGATCATATCGATTTTTGTTAAGCGTAAAAATCCGGACATTGTTTAAAAAGTTTTGAATTTAAAGGGAACCCAATTATTTCTACTCATTAAATATCATAGCATATTTTATTACATAAGAAATATTAAATCTGGGGTGCTTATCAATAGCAACACCAACAAATTTGTAATCGGGGTCAAGAATGTTTTTTCTGTGGCCCCGGTTTTTTATTCCATCATCCGCCATAAGGCTTAAAACTGCATCATGAGCATTGGATGCGCCCCAGTGAAGGTTTTCAGAGATTCCACCATCCCACTGTCCATATTTTGAAATCCGTGTATTCATATCGCCTCTTCCTTCATGACTTGCTGCACCTGTTCTCCTCATATATCGGGCATGATCTTTTGCTGCCCTGCTCATCCCTTTCGAAGGGTAAAAAAGATCCCTGGATTGGGTTTCAAGAAGTTCAAGATACAAATCCTTCAAAGCGTCGGCCCCCTCAACCGTGCGCAATGGAATACGACCCGGAATTCTTAATAAATTCCCATCAAAATATTTGATTACCGGGTATACATATAATTCAGCATATTTTGCAGGATCAAATCGTATGAGGTTCATTGCAAGAACTACATTCTTTTCATTTTCATTCAGGTAATCAGCTTCTGCGGCAGTATTGATCAAATCTACCGGCCAACCTTGATTGGACAGGTAATCGGCGTATTCCTTATTGGTAAAATCATCAAAATTCTGTAAACGGATTTTGTCTTTTTCCTGACATGGTAAATTTGAATAAGCGGGTAAGATAACAGCAACAGTTATGAACAGAAATAAGAGGATTAGCTTATTGTTAATCATATATTTAAATTTATTTTATTACATGATAATAAAATATGGCTGATTTTGAATATAAGTGTAAAACAGCGTCAGGTAAAAAATATTGTTTCATCCTTTATTGTAAAATTGCTTCACAGGTTTTTGAAAAAATCTATCTGTTATTTTGCCAGAACCTGATTAAAGTATAGTTTTGCTCTTTATTATAATAAGGCCGCAATATTTAATTCAATTTCAGAGAAGAAATAAGATACAAACCAGTTTGAAAAATATAAAGAATGGAAATCAAAGGAAAATTTCTGGAACTCTTAGAACCAAAAACAGGCCAGTCATCACGTGGTGACTGGAAAAAACAGGATTTTATCATAGAAACTGAAGACCAGTTTCCCAAAAAAGTTTGTATAAGCAACTGGAATGATAAGGTAGATCTCACAGCTTTGTCTCCCGGAGCAGAGATCACCGCACATGTCAATGTTGAAAGTCGCGAATACAACGGTAATTGGTATACCGATATCAAGATATGGAAACTGGAAACCGAATCATCTTCTCCACTACCTCCTCCTGCTGATCTTCCTGGATTCGAGGAATCGGGTGAGGCTCCCTCCTGGGAGTCAGGTCAAGGTGAATCTGATGAGGACTTACCGTTTTAATATCTGTTTTTTGAAACAATTATCAGCCCCGGTTTAACCATTAGCAGGGGCTTTTTAGTATTGTAATCCCTGCCTTAAATTCTTTTCAAAACTCATTGAATTAGGCTAATTTTGCCACTAATTCTTCGAACAGTTAAAAGCAAGAGAAAACATATTAAAACATATTGTCGTTCAATATATTATAAAAGTATCTTATCATGAGCAGTGCAGATATAAAGAAATTCTTGAAAAAGGTTGAGCTATTCCGTGATCTTAATGAAAAGGAATTAAATGTTGTATTAAAAGAGGTCGAGGAAAAAACGTATAATCCGCGTGCATATTTATTTCAGGAAAACAGTCCGCGCAACAAATTTCTTTTTATAATATTCGACGGTGAGGTTGAACTTTTCAAAAAAACTCCTTTCGGAGAAGAAAAACGTTTAAGTTTTTTTGGCGCATATGATTTTCTTGGAGAAGGTACTATAATGGCCGATACTCCACATTCTACTACTGCCCGGGCATTAAAAAAGACCAAAGTACTGGGTATTTCCAAAGAAGGATTCACCCATTTATTTGATAAAGAAACAACTATTGCCCTTAAAATTTTCAAGCAGATATCGAAGGTTATTTCGCGCCGCATGCGCCAGAGCAATTCCAAGATTGTAAATGTAGGAGCACAGTATGAATCAGGACGCACCCGCACTGAGCATGACCTGCTGGGATACAGGGAAGTGCCTGCAGAGGTTTATTATGGAATACAAACATTAAGGGGTATTGAAAATTTTACGATCAGCGGTGTTACCCTCAACTTTTTCCCCGAATTGATTGTAGCACTTGCGCAGGTAAAACTGGCATCGGCCCGTACCAATTATGAATTAGGACTGCTTCCCGAAAAGATTACCATTGCCATTGAAAGAGCCTGTCATGAAATCATTAATGGGAAATATCATCATCATTTTGTTATTGATATGATTCAGGGGGGTGCAGGTACATCAACCAATATGAATGCAAATGAAGTAATTGCTAATCGTGCGCTGGAGTTGATGGGTTATGAAAAAGGTGAATACAAATATTGTCACCCTAATACCCACGTAAACATGTCGCAATCAACCAACGATGCATACCCTACGGCCGTTAAAATTGCCCTGATTGCCAGTAATACCAAACTGGTTGAAGTTCTGCAGATGCTTATTGACGGCCTGAAGGAAAAAGAATCAGAATTTGCAAAAGTTATTAAAATGGGTCGTACCCAGCTTCAGGATGCCGTACCTATGACACTTGGACAAACCTTTGGTGCCTATGCTACAACTCTTGAAGAAGAAACAGAAAGGCTAAATACCAATGCTGCTTTATTAAAGGAAGTAAATATGGGTGGTACAGCAATCGGTACAGGAATAAATGCTGATCCTGATTACAGTAAAACGGTTATTAAACACCTTAAAAAAGTAACAGGACTGGATATCAAACTGGCAGGAAATTTAGTTGAAGCAACCCAGGATACCGGGGCTTTTGTTATGTACTCAGCCACTGTAAAACGACTGGCAGTAAAGCTTTCTAAGATTTGTAACGACTTAAGACTCTTGTCTTCAGGTCCCAGAGCAGGCTTAAATGAGATCAACCTCCCTCCCATGCAGCCCGGTTCATCAATAATGCCGGGTAAGGTAAATCCGGTTATACCGGAGGTAGTAAACCAGATAGCCTTTAAGGTGATCGGGAACGACCTTGTAGTTACGCTTGCTGCAGAAGCAGGTCAGCTTGAATTGAATGTTATGGAACCAATTATGGTACAAAGTCTTTTCGAATCAAGCGAAATGCTGAAAAACGGCATGACTACGTTGTTACACAGATGCATTATTGGTGTAACCGCGAATGAAGAACATTGCAGGAATATGGTAATGAACAGTATTGGGTTGGTAACAGCTCTTAATCCTGTTTTGGGGTACGAAACCTGCACTCAGCTTGCTAAAGAAGCTATGAAGCTAAATAAAGGTGTTTATGAACTGGTATTGGAAAAAGGT
Source organism: uncultured Bacteroidales bacterium (assembly GCA_964465275.1). GTDB lineage: Bacteria > Bacteroidota > Bacteroidia > Bacteroidales > UBA7960 > SKVR01. The sequence continues at coordinate 4,192 of CAYXIT010000165.1, forward strand.
TTACTTTCAGTTGAAGAACTGGATGAAATTATGAAACCGGAGAATATGATAGCTCCTCAAAAAATCAGGGGAAACCAGAACACATTATGAATTCAGATATAAATATAAGAGAAGCAGAGGAATCAGAATACCGGTAACGACAAAATAAACGCCACGGCGCCGTAACCCATTTTTTCCTTTCAGCACAAACAATCCGGTAACAGCCAGAATTACCAGCCCGGCAGCAAACAGATCAGAAAACCATGTCCATAGCTTTCTGGGCGTATTGTAATGCAGAAAGTTTATTTCATGAAAAACTGGTCTTTTTCTTATAGTTTCAATATTTCCGGAGCCATTTTGCAGATTAATATTTACCGTACCTCCATCAATAAAAATGCGCATGTTTTGTCCACTGATCAGGTGAGTCCGGTAACTGTCGGGTTCATTTATTTCATCCAGAATATGATTAATCAAAGCACGTTCTTCTTTTACCTCTGCGGGTAAAGAAACATTAAATGATTCCTGTTTTACTATATAGTTAGGATTCCATTGATGCCGGTGGTTAAGTGCAATACCCGATACTCCGTATATAATACACATTCCAAAGAAAAAATATCCAATATCACGATGTAATGCCCGGTTGATTCTTCTCCAATTCATATTAGCTAATTATAATTTAAAATTTTGTATTATTGAATTCCGGCAAATATAAATAAAAATGCCTTCAGGAATATTGCGTCCTAAAAGGCATTTTTGATTTTTTTTGGGAATTAACTTATGACAATAAGCAAATTAATTTTTATCATTGCTTTTCACAGTAATTGGTTCCCTTTTTGGATTATAAACCGCATCAACCAGGTCCTTGTATTTTTGAATAATGACTTGTCTTTTAAGTTTCAGGCTTGAAGAAAGTTCACCAGTGATCGGGCTCCATTCATCGGCGATTAGAATGATCTTTTTCACCTGGTCGCTTTCACTGAGTTTTTTATTGAATTTCCGGATTTCTTCCTGAAAATGCTTCACAACCTCAGTGTTTCTGATCAAATCAGCATGATCCTGGAACTGAATTTTTTTCTTCTGGCACCATTGCGCTAATTCCTGAAAATTAGGACTTATTATGGCAGCCGGGTACTTTTGATTTTCGCCCACGATCATTAACTGCTGTATGTAAAAACTCTCCTTGAGCTTATTTTCAATTTGCTGGGGTGCAACATACTTACCGTTCGACATCTTAAAAATTTCTTTCTTACGATCGGTAATTTTAAGAAATCCTTCTTGTGTGAGTTCGCCAATATCTCCACTATGGAACCAACCATCTTTATCAATTACATCTGACGTTGCAACAGGATCTTTGTAATATCCAATCATAAGACCAGGACTTTTTATCAAAATTTCCCCATCATCGGCAATCTTTACATCAACATCTTTCAAGACCTTTCCAACAGAGCCGGGCATAACAAAACCCGGTTTTGAATAATTAACTGCAATAACAGGTGATGTTTCTGTAAGTCCGTATCCTTCAAAAACAGGAAGTCCGGCAGC
>CAYXIT010000166.1:0-407 GCA_964465275.1 uncultured Bacteroidales bacterium
TTATGTGGCAAATAATCCGATAATATTTATTGATCCGGATGGTAAACAAATCGTAGGAGTTACAAGAAGTGATGCCAGAAAAATGCATAGAGATCTAAATACAATGTTCGGTGACGAACAGTTTAATCAATTTAGATCCTTAATCTCAAGATCTGGTACAACATTCGATAAAATAGATGATAGTGCTTTAGAAAGTGCATTGGAAGGACTTGATGGTGATAATTTAGCATTAGCACAGATGGTTGCTGGTGCAATTAATTCTGATGATATTCACAAAATTGAGTTTGTAAGTGGTGACTATCTTTCAGATGAAGGATCACAAGCAATTATTAGTGAAGCTCCAGATTTTAAGGAAGCATTAACAAGCGGTAATCCAAACAGTTGGATTATTGAATGGAGAGGAGGTG
>CAYXIT010000166.1:417-5697 GCA_964465275.1 uncultured Bacteroidales bacterium
AATGTAGCTACCGAATCAGGCTCACATTCATTTGTTAAAACAAATGCAAGCGGTAAAGATCGAGCTGTTTTATCTGGACATGAAGTTTTTGGACACGGCATTCCATCAGCAAGAGGAGTTGACGGAAAAGCCAATAATGCTAATGCAGTTCGTGCTGAAAATTTAATTAGGAGAGTTTTAGGCTTAGAACAATGGGATGGTCGTGGTCATAAAGGATCTGGTCCTTCACCTGAACCATATAAGCTTCCTATAATTAAGTAAAATAAAAATGATGAAAACTATATTTATTGTTTTATTGGGAGTGGTTTATTGTGATTTTTGCAATACCCAAAATGAAATGAATGAATTAGATGAAAAAAGCAGATCGTTTTCTTTAGCTATGCAAAGCAGAGAAAAAGCAGATAAAGTATTGCGTCTTTTTGATACAATACATGCCCCGAAACTTTTATATTCTATTCTCTGAATATTATGTTAAAATGACTTCAAATAGCAATATTTCTGATGTTCGTTTATTAAACAGCAATGAAGAGAAATCAGTAATATTAATTAGAGCATTTGATTTCGAAAAGTATAGCTCAGAATTAATATTTGACAACCGAGGTATCATCAGTGTTAAAAAGTATTTTGTTGTAAAAGATGAAAATGGAAACAGGTATGGAGAATGTAGTGTACTATCTCTTCCATTTGTTCATATTGATGATGAATTGGATATGTATTGCATAAAGCGGTTAGCTGAAATTGTTTATTCATTTGATTTAAATTGGGAATAATAAAACTATTGACGACCATGTTTCAATTGGTATGATTACGGGGCGAGGTTTTATGACCCGCAGATTGGTAGGTGGCATAGTGTGGACCCGCATTCTGAAAATTATTTCCATGCTTCCCCATTTTCTTACGTAGAGAACAATCCTATAAGTAGAATAGACCCGGATGGTCGGGATTGGTATATTGTAAATGACGAAGGATATGTTATATTATATAAACCAACTGATGGTGCACACAGACTTTATGCTGGGACTGGAGATAGTCCTTTTAATACCACTATTTCCGATACTGATAATTTTGTTGAAGTTGATGATAAATCAATCTTAGGTCAATTAGCTGAAAGAACAAACATTGCAGAAGCTTTTTCTGACTATGGAGATACAGAAGGTCCGATTGCAAACACTGAGAATGTAGATGATGCATACAATATATTTAAGTTTGCATCTGATAATTCTGGAGTAGAATGGAGTTATCAGGATTATACTGATGGAACTGCAGCAATTGGTACATCCAATGATTCTGATGTTACAATTACGGGACAGCACCACATTAGCAATAGGGGTAAAGTTGTATCCTCTGATATGCATTCGCATCCGGGAAATTCAGAAAGAGATTTTCGCCAATCCTCTACAGATTATCGTAGAATGCAAAGTATAGTAAAAAAGAATCCAAATGCCCGAGTTTGGCTTTATATGCCTAAAAAAGAGAATCCACGAGCTAAAATGCTTGATTTGGTAAATAATAAGTGGATTACGAATTATTAAAATCCGAAAAATGAAAACTCTTCTTATTTACTTAAAAATTCTGATATTTATTTTAATAATTTCAGGATGTGGTTCACCTAAAGAGAAGGTTTCAACAGATAATGAAAACCTCATCAAAATTCTCAAAGATTCTGTATTCAGCTTTGCAAAAATAAATGAGTTTGAAGTTAAGGGTGAAATTGAAACAGAATTAATGAAGATAAATTATTATTCTGTCTCTGAAGATGAATTTTTAAATGCTGTCAGGAAAAACTCAGAAAGAATCCGGTTTTTTCGAAGAAATTTAAAAATCAATGAAAGTCATTACCAAAGAAGAACAGGAAATTATCTTAGACTGGGAAGTAATTCAGAATTTATCTACCTATCAGATTTGAAACCATCAAATACAAATAGGGCAAGAAACTATTTCCTAGAAGGTAACGTTGGTGATTTTTTTGTTGTAAAAAGAATTGAGTTTGAATCAAAAGAAACAATTCTTGTTAACTCAAAAACTTTACAAGAAGAATTCTATTTATATGGTTTATCATCTTGTATTAGTCACCAAGAGCCTATTATGTTTTATTGTAATACTTTTCGGGTTACTCCTGATGACGACCATGAAATATCTTTTTTTAAAACAGATAACAACACCATAGATACTTTGCTTAAATCTCGGACACAATGGTTTACAGAGTTTTCATTTTTTGACGACAATAATGCAAGATCTATTTATTATATCCATAGCTCTATTGATGATTATGTTTTAAGGTCTACATATGCCAAAATGGATATAGTTTATTATTAACAGCTTGTATACTAGGGGGTAAGGCAATGGATTTAGCTTTAAAATCCAATTATAATATTATCATAACGCCGCCACATTTTTCTGAAAAAACTCTTTGAATTTCTTATTGGTAAGCATTTTTTCGATAAGCTTAAAATTGGTTTGCTTGTCGTCATCGTCAAGCTGTTGCATAAGGTTCATCTGTTCATCGCTGGTTTTGTCATGGACAGTTTATATAAAACAAAATAAAGGATATGAGTTGAAAATTCTGTAACTTTGTACCTGAATTGGTACACAACATAAAACCTAAAAAATGAAAATAGTAACAAGCCGTGAGTTCCGTGACCATCAGAAAAAATACTTTGAAATGGTTGATAACAATGAACAGATAATCGTTAAGCGAAAAAATCGTGCTTACAAACTTGTACCGGTAAGTGATGATGATATGCTTGTCGATATACCTAAAGAATTTCGGTGCGACCCTTACGAGATCAGTCCAAGTGGCGATCCGTTTTGGGCCGATAAACGAAATTTAGAAAAAGTAAAAAATGCGATTAAGGATAAGGAAGTTGCATTGCGCCTGAGTTCGAAAGATGATATTAAAAACCTTCTGGAGAACCTGTAAATATGTATATACTTGACATAACAGTCCAGGCGAAAACTGATATCGCTTTTCTGAAAAAGAATGGAGGAAAAGCAATAACTCAAAAAATAGAAAAACTCCTACAGGAACTTATTGAGCATCCCAAAACAGGTACAGGACAAGTTGAACAACTTAAAGGTAACATGCAAGGTAAGTGGTCCAGAAGAATAGATAAAAAGAACCGTCTTATATATACCATTGATGATAAAATAGTAACTGTAGAAGTAATATCAGCCAAAGGCCATTACGGAGATAGATAACGCCACATGTCTCCGCGAGTTTCAATTTGTATCATTAAAAAGTGTTTAATAAAAGAAAAAACAGCTATGTTTTTGGGCATTAAACGGAACTATAAATACGATGGCAATTTAACAGGGTATTGGTATGATTACGGGGCACGGTTTTATGACCCGCAGATAGCAAGGTGGCATAGTGTGGACCCGTTGGCGGAGAATGGCTATCACTTAAGTCCATACAATTATGCTTTTAACAATCCGGTACTTTTTATAGACCCGGATGGGATGTGGCCAGACAATCTTATTTAAAATTTAGTTGATTATACTATTAATGCAGTAAATGATGCAATATCAAATGCGATACAATCTATCGCAATTGCTGTTGCTGAAACAGCGGGAGTTGCCTTAAGACAGGAAGTTGAAAAAGTAGCTCCAGATGCGGTAAGTGTTAACATAGATGCAGAAGTAACAATGCCAATAGGTGGTATTAATCTTAATATGGGGGCAGGAATGATTACTACAGGGGAGAACTCTGGTCAAATCTTCGGTATGCTTGATTTAGGCGCAAATACCGTTACTACTGGTGGTTTTTCAGCCACAGCAACAATAGGTCCAACTGTTTATTCTGGTAGCGATGAAACAGAAAATTTTTCTCTTGGTGATATTTCAGGAAACAGACAAAGCTTTACACCTGTAGCAGGAGCAAAAGGGGTTGGGAAATATGACCTAACTAAAGGGAGTTCTGGAACTACATCTCATCATCTGGGATTGGGTGTGGGTGGAGCAGTTTCTCCTCCTGGCGTACCTTTTTCGGTTTCACATAGTATAGGTCACACTAAAGTTATAAGTTTTGGTACTTTCCCCAGTTTTAGAAAGGATAAGGATTAGAAACAATTCTGAAAATTAAACATTTATTAAGTATTAAGAAGTATTAATAATGGTAGGAAAACAGCAGGGGCTTAAAGACATTTTAAAGCAAATAGGCGAGATTAGAATTACTAAGGACAAGAGAAAGAACACAATAATTATTGTCTTCTGGTATTTATTAGTTGCTGCTCTGTTTTTTTTATTATATCATGTTTTTGTATAATGCCTTATCGATTTTACTCTGATGAATTCATATTCTTATTTAATGCTTTACTTGTCTGTGTTTATTACAACATCAACGCCTGTAACTTCGTTTTGGTAATAAACGCATCCAAAAAGGTGTAAATCATTTTTTCTAGATTGAAGGCTAATTCCTTATTTTTCATAATGCCTCCGCTGAGCGGAAATTGCATTTCCGCTCTGAACACAGCAGATTTTACAATTCTGCAAAATTGATAGATTTGCTAAACCATGCCAACGGAATTATCAAAAGAAAAGATCAATCTGCACCCGCTTACTTAACTTTAACATTCATAGATAATTGTAAAAGACTCTGTTTTTCGGGCGGTGTCCTGCATAAATGGGACTAAAGTCCCAAGAGATTCAGGCACTCCTCCCAACCCGTCAGTTAAAACTGACGGCAATGAATACCGGGATTAACAGTTTTGCGAATACATATTCCCAAAACCCCTATCTTTACATCAAATAAACCCCAAGTGAAGCACAAAATAATCTAACTAACTTCATGGTTGTGTTGTTTTAAATATGAAATATAATTGTTAAATTCGTAAAAACATCTTCATATCATGAGCACCGCAGAATTAAGAAAACATCTACATAAGTTCATAGACAAGGCAGACGAACGTTTTTTAAGAATGGCATATTCTCTTGCCAATGAATACACAAAAGGTGAGGATAATGTAGTTGCCTTCAGAGCTGGCAAGGCAATTACAAAACATCAGTTGTACAGGGAACTAAAAGAAGCAGAGGATGAAATAGAGAAAGGAGATTATTTGACCATTGAGGACTTTGATAAGGAATCAGAAAAGTGGAAATGAAAAAAGAAAGAGTCATTATCAGCCAAAAAGCAAGAAGTTCGCTACGAGAGATATATGATTATATAAGATCACGGTCAAAGTCCACAGAAACAGCTCATTACGTAAGAAAATCGATAGTTGATGCATGTTTAGACTTAAAAAGATTTTCCGGGTACTCAAAAGAATCTTATCTGGAAGAATT
>CAYXIT010000167.1:0-5498 GCA_964465275.1 uncultured Bacteroidales bacterium
TCAAGAGCTTCCAGTTCAAGACCCAGCATCTTCATTTTTTCAATATTCTTTTCAATGAGCGACGGAAGCCACATACCTTCCACCGCAACACTCCTGAAACTGACAAATATCAGTAAGATAAGACCAAATAAAAGTTTCTTTTTCAACATAATTTTAGTTTTTGAGAAGGTAAAAAAACCGGCTTATTTAAAAATAAACCGGTTAAAAATCTTCATTTAGATGTTATGTGATGGCGATACAACTGATCTCCACATCTGCGCCAAGCGGCAGACCCGCCACCTGTATGGTTTCGCGGGCCGGGGCATCATCGCCAAAATAGCTGCCATACACTTCATTGATCTTCGGAAAATCCTTCATATCTGATATAAAGATGCTACACTTCACCACACTGGAAAAATCCAGTCCTGCCTCTGCAAGAATCGCTTTCAGGTTTTTCATCACCATGCGGGTTTGCTCTTTAACATCGCCTTTTTCCAGTTCGCCAGTGGCAGGATTAATAGGTACCTGTCCTGAAACAAAAAGGAAGTTCCCTGCCATGATAGCCTGATTGTAAGGACCCAGCGGAGCCGGAGCCTTGTCGGTTGTTATGATTTTCTTTGTCATGACTAATAAGTTTTTAATATGAAATTTATATAAGTATTCCTATGCAGACAAAAATAAGAAATAAAATCAAGGTCAGATAACATGAGAAGTAAACTATTCCTGAAAATACACCCTTTTCACCCTGGATGCAATTCCTGTAAAAATTTCATAGGAGATGGTTTCCAGTTTTTCGGCCAGTATTTGCACCGGAAGGTCTTTCCCGAAAATTATTACTTCGTCGCCTTCCTTTGCCTGAACTTCGGTAAGGTCGATGGTACACATATCCATGGAAATATTACCGATTACAGGAGACTTTTGTCCGTTCACCAGCAGATACCCTTTTCCGTTGCTTAACCTTCTGCTGAGACCGTCGGCATATCCCACCGGTACAATGCCGATACGGGTTTCCCGTTTAAGATGACCTGCCCGGTTGTAACCTACAGTTTCGCCCGCTGGAACTGTTTTTATCTGCGATATAACAGACTTAAAAGTGTTTACAGTTTGTAACTGTGCTTCAATATCTTTATTTCCATCAACACCATACATTCCGATACCCAGCCTTACCATATCATACTGTGCCTGGGGGAAGCGGCTGATAGCGGCTGAATTGGCAATATGTTTCAGAAAGGGATAACCCAATTCAGTTTCCAGCTTTCCGGTCATTCTTTCAAACGTTTTCAGCTGCTCATGGGTAAAATTATCGAATTGCGGCATATCAGAAGCTGCAAGGTGAGAAAATACAGAAGCCACTTTAAGCAATGAGTTTTTTTTCAGCATTTCCAGCAATTCATCCAGTTCTTCTTCCATAAACCCCATACGATGCATGCCCGTATCAAGCTTGATGTGTATAGGGAAATGGGGTTGATCAGGAGTTAACAGGTTTAGCTCTGCTTCACGCATCAGTTTTTTGAGCAGATCAACCGAATACACTTCAGGTTCAAGCCGGTAGCGAAAAAGTATTTCAAGGTTGTGAAGCTCAGGATTCAACACCATGATAGGCATGGTAATACCGGCATTTCTTAGTTCTTTCCCTTCATCGGCGAAAGCCACAGCAAGATAATCGACCTGGTGATATTGCAGCACACCTGCAATCTCATAACTGCCACTACCATAAGAAAAAGCTTTGACCATGGCTGCTATTTTAACACCTGACCTGAGTATTGACTTGTAAACATTCAGGTTATGCACCAGCGCATCCAGGTCAATCTCGAGCACGGTCTGGTGGTCTTTGAACTGCAGTTTGCTGCTTATGCGTTCAAAACCGAAATCCCTTGCCCCCTTTAGCAATATTCCCTGATCGCGGAACAATGCAGGATCATAATTTTTAAGAAAATCCTCAGTACTCTGAAAAAACCGGGCATTCAGTTTATTGAAATTATTACTCCGGGATGATATACCAGGTCCTATCCCAATAACATTATGGATGTTTTTTGCTTTTATTAAATCAGCCACATCGGCATACAGGCGTGAAGCGGAAACTCCGGCCTGGAGAATGTCAGAAATAATCAGGGTTTTTTCCCTCTGTTTAACCTGTGTATTGAGAAAATCGAGAGCCACTCCCAGCGATAGCACATCTGAGTTGTATGCATCATCAATAAGGGTGCAGTTGTTGATTCCCTGGCGGAGTTGCAGGCGCATAGCCACAGGCTGAAGTTGCAGTAACTTTTCATAAAGATCACCGTCATCCAGCCCGCAGGCGTGCATGTATGCAATACAATGCAGTGCATTTTCCAGAGACGCATCATCGGTAAATGGAATTTTGTACCGGCGCATTTTCCCTGAAATATTCAATTCAACCCATGAATAGTTGGAATGGTATTCCACATCCGTGAGCTGCATATCAGTATCTGGAGTAGTACCCCAGCGAAACAATTTCAGAGCTTTTTTTCCAGTGGCCCATTTACGGATCGTTGAATCAAGTAATTCATTGTTGCAACGGTATACCAGTAAACGGCTTCCTTTAAACAGTCTGAGCTTTTCCAGTATTTTTATCTCCCTTCCGGGGAATCCTTCGTCGTGGGCCGGTCCGATGTTGGTAAATATACCATGTTCCGGTAGAATGATCTTTTCAAGCTTCTCCATCTCGCCGGGTTCTGAAATACCGGCTTCAAAAATGCCCATCTCATGAAAAGGATCCATCTGCCAAACCGACAAAGGCACACCCGTTTGAGAATTATAGCTCCGTGGATTTTTCACGATGAAAAATTTGCCGGCCAGCAGTTGCCCCAGCCATTCCTTAACAATGGTTTTACCATTGCTACCGGTAATACCCACCACAGGTATATTGAAACGTTTACGGTGCTCTGATACCAGCTTTTGCAATGCTGAAAGAGTATCATCCACCAGTATGAAAGCAGCCTTTTCAGTCCAGTTGCTGTTTTCTGGCAACCGGGAAACAACAAAACATTTCAGGCCCTTTTGTAAAAGATCATGAATATAATTATGGCCATCATTTTTTTCTGTTTTGAGCGCAAAAAAAACAGCTGATCCCGGAAATACCAGGCGGCGGCTGTCGGTCAGCAGAAAGCGGATATCTTCCTGTTGTTCTGTTTTACCCAACAACTGCCCGCCGGTGAGCCGGGCGATTTGCTGTATGGTGTAGGAGATAGCCATAGTAAAAACTGAGATTTACCTGCTACAGGATGGTTTCGTCAGATTCGTCGGTAAGTGAATTAAGTTCGTTCTTATCGGCATCACTATCTTCCTCCAATGAAGAGATCTTCAAAGGATTTCGTGTAATCTCATCATACAAGCGGCGGTTTTTTACAATATCAACTGCCATAAAAATGGCTTCGCGGAATGATTCGGATGATGCAATATTCTTTCCGGCCAGTTCAAAGGCAGTACCATGTGCAGGCGAAGTGCGCACCACGGGTAGTCCGGCGGTAAAATTCACACCCGACTGAAATGCCATAGATTTAAAAGGGATAAGCCCCTGATCGTGATACATGGCAAGAATTCCGTCGAATTCACCAAAGTTAGATGAGCCGAAGAATCCATCTGCAGGATATGGACCGAAAGCCAGCATACCCATCTCAAAAGCCTTTTGTATAGCCGGAATGATAACTGTTTCTTCTTCAATCCCCAGTACACCTTTATCACCTGCATGGGGATTCAGCCCCAGCACAGCAATTTTAGGTTTACGGATCCCAAAATCGCGCACCAGTGAATTATTCATAATACGAATTTTCTGCAGGATCAAATCCTGGGTAATGGCACCCGACACATCACGAAGGGGGATATGCCCGGTGATCATCCCGATCCGCATAGTATGGCTTACCATAAGCATCAGGTAATCGCGGCTTTCAAACTTGCCTGCCAGATATTCGGTATGACCGGGAAAATTAAAATCTTTGCTCTGGATATTCTGTTTGTTGATGGGTCCGGTAACCATTGCATCAATGCGTCCGGCACCCAGATCAACAGTAGCAGCTTCCAGCGCCATGAATGCAGCTTTTCCTGCCACATCGGTACTTTGCCCGAGGTCTACTTTCACTTCCTGTGTGATCACATTAACAAGATTGATCTTTTCATCAACCGCCTGATCAGCGCTGCGAATCACATTAAAAGCGATCTCGTTCATATTTAACGCCTTGCGATGGTATGAAGCTACTTTAGAACTACCATACAACACCGGAGTAAAATATTCAAATATTCGGGAATCCTGCAGAGCCTTCAGAATTACCTCATAACTGATGCTGTTCACATCACCGTGAGTAATTCCTATGCGCAGGGGTTTTATCTTTTCCTGGGGAATAGTATCCCTTTCTTCTTGTTCGTTGTATTCGTTTTCCATTGCAATGAAAAGGTTTTGAATTTGAGGGCAAAGTTACAATAAATTATTGTTGGTTTAGGGTTGATAGGTTTAGAAGTTATTGGGTTATCGGAGCGAAGCGAAGATCCCGAGAGCGATTAGCGATTCGGGATTGGGTTATTGGGAAAGTAGGAAAGTAGGAAAGTGGGAAAGTGAGAAAGTGAGAAAATAAGTGATTTCAGATTTTACTGCGGAGACGCTAAGGCGCTGAGTTCGCAGTTTTTCTTCGTGCTTCGGATTTTCTTCTTTTCGTGCTTCGGATTTCGTGCTTTGGATTGCAAAGCCGAAATAATTTTCGTATCTTTGCACCTGCAATTCACACACGGGGCTGATTTGGATTAGACAGCAGGTTGAGTGGGATTGTAAGCATGCCGAGCGTTGTGAATATGGCTCGTAAATCCTAATTCACAAAGCCTATAAACGGCAACGATTATAACTACGCAATGGCAGCCTGATAGTAGCTATCAGCTGCTTGCTGTTTCCCGGAAAGCGACGTCCGTTAGCGTTCCGAGTGAAGCATCGATAAAATACGGAATAAGGCAGGTAAAGCTTCGGTGCCTGCACGAAAAATAAAGAAGCTCTGGCTAAAGATAGGGCTGCCTTTTCCCGGTCCGAAGCCGAAAACCCAACTAAAGGCTAAGCATGTAGAAAGCACTTTCGCTGCTTGTTTGGACGAGGGTTCAAGTCCCTCCAGCTCCACGAAAGACCCTGACCTGATGGTTGGGGTTTTTTTACGCATCCCATCATTTCGCATTCAATCAATTTATTTTTATCTTTATTTGCAATTTGGCAAGCAAATACATAAATAGGAAGGGTTTAGTTATAGAACTATTCAAAATCTTCTTAGTTGCAAGTGAGCTAATGCCACACCAGATGTGCTAATCTTTAACCCAAACAGTATACCGACAAACGCTTTCTAATGCACAAAATAATAATCATCGGCACCGATCCGCCCTGCCCCAGGTGTGGGCTGCTCACCCAAACCATCAAGGCGAAAATTGACGAACTTAATATTCCGGCTGAATTAACCCATCTTAGCCTTACGAATAAGGAAGCAGCAGAAATTGCTGCGGGCCTGGGACTTAAACCCGGAACCGCAAAA
>CAYXIT010000168.1:0-5495 GCA_964465275.1 uncultured Bacteroidales bacterium
CAAAGATTCCCAGGTTGGAACCCAGACCTGCAGCAGTTTCGTATTCTGGTCCGTCAACAATAACGGCGTCTCCTTTGTAGGGGCCTGTTTTCAGAACGAAATCATCCACACCTTTGGCGCACGACATGGCACAACCGATCCAGCAACCGTCGGGTACGTTTTGTGTAAAGTACTTGTCGCGGAACACATTACTGTGGATCTTCAGGCCGTCGTCATGGCTTCCGAATTTGAAGTTGTGTGTGGGCAAAAGGTCGTAATCGTTCATTACGTTAACGATGTTGGCAGTACCTTTTTTACGCATCTGGCACTGGAAATCATCGAGTTCGCGCATTTCCTGCTGGTATTTGCGTCCCCTTTCCTTAATGGCATCAAGGTTGGCCACATTATTCAGGTTGCCTGTTACGCCTTCAATCCGTGATACGATAGCTTTGATACGCTTATCGCGCATAACGGTTCCTATGCCACCACGTCCGGCCTGCTTCAGACGGATCTTCTTACGTTTCATGTCGTAAAAAGTGAAGTTCACCATACCTATGAGTGAATTTTCGGCCGCAGCACCGGTGGAGACGATACCGATATTTTTAGCATCTTTCTCATCTTTGGCAAACATTTCGGTAAGTTCTTCTGCAAGCACATGGGTGTCTTTTGAGAAGCCCGGATCTTCTATGATCTCGATCTTGTGGTTCTCACCATCAATAAAGATGATGACATCCTTTTCGGCTTTGCCCTGGAGCTCCAGTGCATCGTACCCTGAAAACTTCAGGAAGGGACCGAAGAAACCTCCCACGTTGGAGTCCATTACGGAATCCGTTTGGGGAGAAATGGTTACCAGCAAAGATTTTCCTGCTCCTGAATACTGGGTAATACCACCCACAGGACCGGATGAAATGATGATCTCATTTTCGGGATCATCCCAGCGGGTATCGGGTTTGGTGGCATCCCACAGCAGCTTAAGACCATAGCCCCTGCCGCCGATGAATTTTTCCTTCATCATTGGTGGAACTTCTTTCTCCTTGATCTCGTTGCTGCCCACGTTAATGTAGAGAATTTTATCAGTATAACCCCTGTGCAATGGTTTCCACTGATAATCAAGCTCTTTAAGCTTTTTGTAGTTTTGTTTTAGATCGGTGATGTTCATACAGTTAATCTCCTTTATATGTGATGATTTTTATCTGGTGGCAAAACTACGAAATTTAAAATTCTGGGGTAGCTTTTTGAGATTTTTTTGAAAGAATATCAGTGATTTAGAATCGGTCTAAAGTAGCAATCCGGGGAAGGGAAAAAACATTACAACAAATTACTTTCATCATTGTGTCGAAGTTTTTACTGAGATGGAATAGTTTTCATGTCTTTTGCTCTAATAATTGCTGTTAATAAGTGTTTGACGTAGTTTTTTTGATTTTGATTTCATTAGTTTTGTATACAATTTCAGATATATAAATATTTAACCCGGTTACCATGTTAAAAAAGATTTTGCTTGTACTTGTTGTTTCCTTTTCCTTTGCGGGAATTATGAATTTGTTGTCATTTACCTGGATTGCCGAAACTCCTGATCCTGATTATGCTGAAATAATCAGCGAATCTTATGGCGTTTTTGCTTTGCCCATTCCGCAGGAGTTGAATTTTGCAGGCGAATCGGTTCCTGTTGATAACTTTGAAGTTCTGGAACGTTTTGATCGTGAACTTCTGGTTAACACCTACTGGCAATCGCAAACCCTTTTGTTTTTTAAACGTGCTAACCGTTGGTTTCCGTTAATAGAAACTGTTTTGGCTGATCAGGGTGTACCCGATGATTTCAAATATCTTGCATTGATTGAAAGCGGATTGATGAACGTGGTTTCTCCTGCCGGTGCAGCGGGGTACTGGCAGATATTACAGTCTACAGGGCGTGAGTTAGGGCTGGAAGTTAATACTGAGATCGATGAGCGCTATCATGTGGAAAAGTCAACCATTGCCGCCTGCCGGTTTCTGAAAGATGCCTACGAGCGTTATAACAGCTGGACACTGGCTGCTGCGGCCTACAACATGGGCCGGTCAGGCCTTAACCGCCAGCTTACAAACCAGCGTTCGGGCAATTATTATGATCTCTATCTGAATGAGGAAACCTCCCGTTATGTGTTTCGCATCCTGGCCATTAAAACAATCTTAGAAAACCCGCAAGGCCATGGCTTTAATTTTCGCAAACAGGATTTATATCCACCCCTTGATTATTATACAGTAACCGTAAATACCACTATCGATGACCTGGTAGAATTTGCCCATTCTCACCAGATCACGTACAAAGAGCTTCGCACGCTGAATCCCTGGCTGCGACGCACATCCCTTCCCAACCATACCGGCAAGGAATATGAGATCAAAATCACCAAGGAAAGTCTTTTCGGCAGGCAGCAGATCCCCGAAATGCACCTGGATGAGGATACCGGTATTCCTGCATCCCCGGCAAGGGAATCGGATTTGTAAGGGGATATTATTAAAATTTTCGGGGATTAATATGATAATGTCGCCGCACTGCGGCTTGGGATGGTTATGGTGTGCATTTTTTCTACCATAATTTCGCCGCGATGCGACTGGGCATAAAAAAAAATTCTGGCGGGCCTGATATAATCCATACCCTGAGGGGGGGTATCATATCCATTGCCCCGGGTTTTAACCCGGGGATTAGGGTTTCAAGAAAGCAAATAGCGCTGCACGCAGCGCTGGTTAAGAGAAAGATAATGGTTTTGCAGCGCAATGCAGCCCGGTAGGAAATATTGATAAAATGGATGGAAGGTTTATAAAATGCGCTGTGATGCTTATCTCTGGTAGCAGGGGACAGGTCAAGCCCTGTCCCTACAGAATGGTCATTTTGATATGTATTCTGGCCGGTCAAGCCCGGCCAATACATAGCCGGGGAATTTTTTAATGCAATGGAAAATAGGGAACCTTAAATGTATCTTTTTAGAAAACTACAAACCTAATTGTACCGGCCGGGCTTGACCGGCCTTATTTGCAATATGTTGAGAATATGGTAGGGACAGGGCTTGACCTGTCCCGGACTTGATTGCACTGTTGAAAATATGGGGAAAGTTGCTGACAGGTTTATGAGACGCGCCGATAAGCGCGTCTGTACAATCGTTATCAGGGGTTGTATGAGACGTGCCGGTATGCACGTCTCTACAGTGGACATCGGTTAAATCCTGCTGAAATTGATTTTTCCCAGGCCCTCTTTGTAAAGACGCGCTTTAAGGCGCGTCTCAATTCAACCCCCCCGGAATTCCTGTACAGGCACGCATACCGGCGCGTCGCCGGAATCAAAAAGAAACGATGATATTTGAATTTTGTTAATTGAGAATTTGTATTTTTGTAATAAGCCTTACTGATTAAGCAACCTTGAAATTGATTTATGCAAACACTAACCATAGAACTTACCGGCAACAATTCTTTAAAAGCTTTGAAGGAGCTGGAGCATAAGCGTTTGATTCGGATTGTAAATATACCTGATTTAAACTCGTATGCATTGCCCGGTGAAGGAATTACCGAAGATGATTTCAAAAAGTGGGTTGAGTATACCGAAGATTCTCCAACTGTTACTGTAGCAGAAGCAAAACAAAGATGGGCAACACAAAAGAAAAAGCTGCAAAAACTTATTCGTTAAGGGTAACCGAAAACGCTCTCCAAAATATTGATGATATTACGGGTTACATTGCCTTTATCAAACATCAGCCTTTAAATGCTAGGGCTTCCAAAGTCAAAAAGCTTAGAAAAGTTAAATAAAAAACAATAGGCTCTAACGGTCATTCGGTTACAGACCCCCCGGAATTCTTCTACAGACGCACATACCGTAGCGTCTCCGGAATTAAAAAGATAGAATGATAATTGAATGGCAGATTTAATGATGATGGGTGGGGTGGAAATGAAACCGATAGAAGAGGATTCAGTGAGGCAAATTTATGTTCTATGGTGTATTACCAAATTATAACCCAATATATAATTACCTCGTTGCTATAATCAATAAAAGCTCCATTTGCATAGCCATTTCCGATTTTATCATGATCCTCTGGTTTTGCAAATTCCTGTACTTTTTCAATTCCTTTTTCATTAAAAAAATTTCCCTTCTCTCGTTTGAAACCGATAATAACACTATTATAGGCATCTAAACTATCTCTGAAAGAATAAACGGGGTCATCAAGACCGGGGATTGGAAACCTATCATCAGGACTTGATTCTTTAAAGTTTGGCACAAAAAAGCTCAATGTATCCTGAAAGTCACTCCTGAAGATACTCAGGTTTTCTAAACTATGCACAATTGATAAAAACTCCTCATCCTGGGGTTCATCCTTTAAAAACAAACCACAGTAGCCTTCAGCATAAAGGGCACTGGGGTTAATTACTCCTAAAAAACTTCCTTCACTTGGCAAAGACGAAAAAACATCAAATGGTTCTTCAAGAATAAAAAGTTTGAAATGTTTAATATGCTTCTCAAAGCCTTGCCTGATATTTATTTCACAGCCGGTTGAAAAAATAAAGAATGATATCACGAAATACTTGAAAAAAATCCTCATATTCATTTTTTTTAATCCATGTACGGTATTAGCGTTTCACCGGTGTACTCTTCAGGACTTTTGTGTACATTGATAAAATTGAATTCATGGGTTTGAGAAAAATCAATAAAATCCAATACAGAGTTCCTGAAATTAAATAATCTTTCCCAAAACCCAGGTTTATAGTAAGAAATTCTTGTCGTAGTGATTTGGTTAAAAGCAGGACCATTTCCAACAATAAACGTTCGATGTATCTCGGTTTCTGTCCGAAAAGAAGACCCTTCATCCACATAAATTAAATCCGCCCAAACCTGATCTCCTTCCATAAATATAATTGTATTCACAATTTGTACTCCATTAATTGTAACCATTCCAGATGTCATACCATAATAGGTAACATCACTGTAGATGGTTTGAGGAACCAGGATTTTTCCGGAATTATTGTTTTTATTTTCAATAGGCGCCAACTCATCATTCACCGCTTCACCTCTTTTCCGGCTTCCCCCTCCACCACTCATCCCCGGTGGGCTGTTGTGATGCACCATACTGATTATGGGATCGCCATCACTGTCATATGTTATACCCGAATGTGACCCGGCAAAAATCTTATGCAACTTTATACCATACGGGCCTTTGATGTATTCATCCGTATCCTGGCCTTCCTGTGCGCTCATGCCCATGAAATCAATGAACCTGATGGGGTTGTTCGCTGCATATACATAAGACGACTGGAAGGAGTAATCTTCCGCCAATGGGTCAATCGAAAGGAAACGTGCAATCTGCGGGTCATAAAACCTCGCCCCGTAATCATACCAGTTGAGCCCGAAATCATCCTGGTATTCTTTGCCGTTGTAGAGGTAGCGGTTTTGATAGGTATTGTTCTCGTCAGGCAGGGCAAAACTTTGGGAGGGGATGGCAAGGCCGAAGGGGTAGTATGCGGCTTCCTGCACTACTTCGTATTTACTGTCAATTTCT
>CAYXIT010000169.1:0-1622 GCA_964465275.1 uncultured Bacteroidales bacterium
ACTATTCTGCAAAACTATTCATCAGCTTATGGATGGCGAGAGCATTCATATGCCCCGCTACCATTTTGATGGTAAGGGCGCTATACCTGATCCTTCCCCATCCAGAATTGAACCTGATACCTATATTATTGTGGAGGGTATTCACGGGTTAAATCCTGATCTATGGCAAAATACACTGGATATTGATTCATACCGCCTTTATGTTTCAGCTCTGAATACAATCAATATACACGATCATTTACCTTTGTCAACCTCCGATCACAGATTAATCAGAAGACTGGTAAGAGATCATCTGTTCAGAGGATACTCGTTTAATGAAACCATAAAGCGCTGGCCCGATGTTATGGAAAACGAATATCACAGTATTTTCCCATTCCAGGAAAGTGCACATGCTATTTTTAATTCATCGTTGATATATGAAATTGCGGTGTTTGCACACTATGCTCCGGGAATACTTAGACCTGCAGAAGCAGAAAACGAGATCATTAAAGAAGAAGTAAAGCGGTTAAACCGGATATTGGATCTGTTAAAACCCATTAATCCCAATGATATCCCTCCTACCAGTATTCTTAGGGAATTTATTGGTGGAAGTAGTTTCAGATATTAAACCTTCCCGGCAAATTAATTATACGTCCGTATAATGGTTATTTTTTTATACTTTTGTGCCTTAAAATCATTCAGATCCTGATGTTTTGTTGCTTTTATTCTGTTTTTTATTGTTTTAAGATAGCATAATGCAACTTAAAAAGTAATTGTTGCGTAAAACAAATACGTTTTGCTTACCTAAAATCAAACAAATTAATAAATCAAATCAACTGATTAGTCACAAAAAAAAAATAAGAGATGAACAAACGTGAATTAAGCTTTCTTTTATTGGCAATATTATTGCCATTGAGCGCATGGTCAGGAGGTATCGTAACAAATACCAACCAAAGTGCATCGTTTATCCGTAAACCTGTTCAGGATGCTGTAATAGACGCCACAGGTACGTATTATAACCCGGCCGGGCTGGCATTTCTGGAAGATGGCTTTCATCTTTCCCTGAATAACCAGACAATCAGCCAAACCAGGAATATAAACAGTACATTTCCTGGTATGCTCAATACTGAATTTGAAGGAAAAGTAAGTGCACCCCTTTTCCCAACCCTTTATGCAGTATATAAAACGAACAGCCTGGCCTTTTCATTTGGCTTTAACCCTATCGGAGGTGGCGGAAGTGCAGATTTTGAAAAAGGATTGCCTTCTTTCGAACAGGAAGTAGCTGTTTTGCCAGCCGGATTAACCCAGGCTGGTATTCCTACTACGGCATATGAACTGGATGCTGCATTTGACGGAAGTTCAATAAACTGGGGTCTGCAGGTTAATGCATCTTATGCCCTTAATGAAGTATTTTCTGTAAGTGCAGGGATACGTTATGTAATGGCCAATAATTCCTACCAGGGACACTTGCGCAATATCATGATAAATCCCCAACACCCCTTAAATGCCAATGGTCCTGGAAATATGGTTTCTGCACCAATGTTTTTTGGAACAGTAGCTTTTGCAGCGAACTCTGCTGTGGATGCTTTGCAACCTGTTATTGACAATGATGCCGGTGGTTTAACACTTCCTCAATTAGTAAA
>CAYXIT010000169.1:1741-5462 GCA_964465275.1 uncultured Bacteroidales bacterium
TGACAGGGCTTGC
The DNA here is from genome assembly GCA_964465275.1 of uncultured Bacteroidales bacterium. GTDB lineage: Bacteria > Bacteroidota > Bacteroidia > Bacteroidales > UBA7960 > SKVR01. The sequence continues at coordinate 1,755 of CAYXIT010000169.1, forward strand.
AGATGCAACTGAAGACAGGGCTCTTGATGCCACCCAAAGCGGATGGGGAATAGCTCCTGTATTTGGTATTAATATTAAGTTCTCAGAAGAACTGAACTTAGCCATTAAGTACGAGCTCAGAACCAAAATTACAATGACAAACAGCACCGAGGTGGATGATGTGGGCATGTATCCAGATGGGGTTGAAGTAAGAAACGATATGCCTGCCATGCTTGCTGCAGGTTTGAACTACAAGCCAACAAAAGAGTTGAGTTTATCTGCCGGCGTGCATTACTATTTCGATCAAAGTGCCGATTATGGTAAAGCTCTTCCAAATGATCAAATCATCGATAATAACTTTCTTGAACTTGGTTTCGGAGCCGAATACTATATTGGTAATGGATTAAGTTTGAGTGCAGGTTATTTGAGAACCCAAACCGGTGCTAACGATAACTTCCACAGCGATTTGAGTCATAGCCTGAGCACCAATTCCATTGGCGGTGGTCTTCGTTATGCAATAAACAATAATATTGCAGTTAATGCAGGTTTCATGAGCACTATGTATGAACCTTATACCAAAGATTTTACCGGATATGCTGAAACATATGACCGCAGTGCAATGACATTTGCTGTTGGATTTGACTTTAAATTCTGAAAAATAAATATAAATCAAGTAAACAGGCAGGCACTTTCAGGTGGCTGCCTGTTTTTTTATGGAAAGCCTTTAACAAAGCCTAAGCAAATAATATTAATTTTGTAATTTACAATATTTGCATTCTTCTTCTGCTGAAGGATGTGTTGAAATAAATTGAACAAAATGAAATATTTATACACTTCATTTTTTTTATTGCTTATACTTTTTCCACAATTATCATTTGCAGGTGGATACCAGGTAAGTCTGCACAGCCATAAAAATATTGGTATGGGTCTTATTGGCACTTCTCTTAATTCAGATGCCAGTTCAGCTTTTTATAATCCGGGTGCTTTGGCAACACTCGAAAAAGACTTTAGCTTTGTTGCCGGTATTAGTGGAATCAGATCAATAACGAAATTTCAAAAAGAATATCCATCAATATATCAGGCACTAACCGATAATCCTTTAGGAACACCTTTTTATTTTTATGCTTCAGCAAAAATTTTTAATAATATCAGCTTTGGTTTTGCTATAAATACTCCTTTTGGAAACAGTTTGAAATGGGAAGATGGATGGGCAGGAAGATTTATTATTCAGGAAGTAAATTTACAAACCCTTACATTTCAACCAACCATTTCATATAATATTACAGAAAATATTTCCCTGGGTGCAGGACTAATAATTGCTTCCGGTTCTTTTGATATGAAAAGATTTTTACCGGTTCAGAATGAATTTGGGGAAGGTAGCGTTACTATTTCAGGTAGTAAGATAAATTACGGATTCAATGCAGGCATACTTATCACTCCTTTAAGTGGTCTAAATGTGGGATTAAGCTACAGATCAGCAATTCATATGGACATTGACGATGCTGAAGTCCTGTTTTCTGTTCCTGAATCAGTAGAACAAAATTTTCCTTCGCCCAATACAGTTGGTACATCACTCCCCTTACCCGCAAATTTTGATTTTGGAGCATCTTACAGGTTTTCTGAAAAAGTTATGGCCGGCATATCTTTAAACTATGTGTTCTGGAGCGTATACAAAAGCCTTGATTTTGATTTTGACCTGAATACAAGTGTTTTAACCGATTCGCAAAATCCCAGGGAATACAAGAATACGCTGATCTGGAGATTAGGAGCCGAATACCATTTGCTTCCCGACTTGTATGTGAGACTTGGGGCATACTTTGATCCTTCACCCGTAAATACTGATTATTTTTCCCCTGAAACACCCGGATTAAATAGCATCGGGCTGAGTACAGGATTGTCTTTTTTCCCCGTAAATGAATTAAGTATAGATCTTAGTCTTCTTTATGTCACAGGCAATGAAAGATCTGTTCAATATCTACCCGAAAACTTTAACGGAACATATAAGTCAAGGGCCTATATTCCCGGAATAGGCATTAGTTATCAGTTTTGAATCAATTTTATACAATGAGAATAAGAAGATTGCATATAGTTTTTTTACTTTTTATCACATTTTTCCTTTACTCTTGCGAGCCGGAAATTGACACTTTCGAACCTGACGCAGGCAAAGCTGATTTTTCCGTGTATGTTGCTCTTGGAAACTCTTTAACTGCCGGATTTGCTGATGGCGAATTATATAAATTAGGACAAATGCTTTCTTATCCTAATATAATGGCAAAACAAATGATTCATGCCGGTGCTGGTGAATTTAAGCAACCATTGATGAAGGATGAGCTTGGTTTTGGAAATAAGCTTGTTCTGGGTTATTCAACCGATTGTCTTGGAAATGAAAACATGGGTCCTGTGCCTGCAGGAGGCTCTCCCGATCCGGCAAATTTTGCAAACATTTTTGATGAAGAAGGCCCGTTTCATAATCTGGGTGTGCCCGGAACCCAGACAGCGCATCTGCTGATACCCGGTTATAGTCTGGTGAACAATTATTACGGAAGATTCTCAAGTTCAGTTACAGCAAGAATAATTGACGATGCACTTAACCTGGATCCTACTTTCTTTTCGCTCTGGATTGGAAGTAATGATATATTGGGTTATGCGCTCAGTGGCGGTGGCAATGGATCAATTACTTCATTGCAGCAATTCAGACTTTCATATGAATCAATAATAAGCGAACTCACTCAAAAAACCGGTAAGGGGGTTATTGCAAATATCCCTGATATTACAAGCATACCGTTTTTTAATACGATACCTCCCAATGGACTGATCTTAACAAATCAATCCCAGATTGATAGTTTAAATAATCTCTATGAAGCTTATCCGGATATTACTTTCAATATCGGACCCAATAATTTTATCGTTGCAGACTCCGGTGAAAGCAACGGTGGATTCAGACAGTTAAATGACAACGAACTTGTTTTGCTTACGCTTCCTCTTGATAGGGTTAAATGTGAAGGATGGGGATCAGTGTATCCTATCCCATCAAACTTTTATTTGTCAGAGGATCAAATTAATAAAATAAAACAAGCAACGGATGGCTATAATGATGCTATCAGAGATATTGCCGAAGAAAATAATCTGGCATGGGTTGACATTTATTCGCTTTTACAGGAAGGTATTACAGGAATTACATACGATGGCCTAAGTTTTAATACCGGATATATAACAGGTGGTGTATTTTCTTTGGATGGCGTGCATTTGAGCCCGCGGGGCAATGCCATCATAGCCAATTACTTCATAGATGCAATAAATGCCAAATACGAATCATCAATACCCAAAGTAAGTCCGGCACAATACCCCGGAATAATATTTCCTTAGTAATAAAATATTCACAGTAAATTACTGATCTGTACAACAATTTAAACTTCTTAATTCTGTTAAAAATGGAAACCGGAGATATAAAAATTGGTGCTAAGGTTGAGCACCCCCAGTTTGGAACTGGTATTATTACAAATGTTTCGCTTACATCATACACCGTTTATTTTGGCACAAAAGGAGAAAAATCGATTGCAACAGCTTTCAAGGGCATGAAGCTCCTGGCTCCATCCAATCTAACCGAAGAAGGGCAAAGTACTACCGGTGGGATTGATATTGAGGATCTTGAGAAAGTCTTCACCAACGTTTTAAGACGCTATGCCGATTTCCCTGAAACTGTTGAGTTGGGGGATCGCTGGAAAAAAG
>CAYXIT010000170.1:0-5379 GCA_964465275.1 uncultured Bacteroidales bacterium
GTCGTGACTTCTGGATATAATCTCTTAAGATTTTAAAAATAGCCTCATCTTTATCTTCACCCTTATCTAAAGCCTTATTAACTGTATTTTTAAATATTTTCAGCTGGTTTGCAGTAATGGTATTGAGTACAATCATAGCCGGACCGCAATTTGCTGCTGAACCTACAGCTCTGAATTCAAATTTGTTGCCCGTAAAGGCAAGGGGTGAAGTTCGATTGCGGTCAGTATTATCCAGTATGATTTGGGGAATCTTGCCAATATTAAGTTTCAGGTCTGTTTTTTCATCAGGAGTCATCTTCCTGTCTTTTACCCTTTTTTCTATTTCATCCAAAACTTTGGTTAGCTGCGACCCAATGAATACTGAAATAATTGCCGGTGGAGCTTCGTTTGCTCCAAGCCTGTGATCATTCCCTGCTGAAGCAATGGCTGCTCTCAAAAGATCAGCATGATCATGTACAGCTTTGATAAAATTGACAAAAAAAGTGAGAAACAACAGATTTGTTTTAGGAGTATGACCTGGGCTGAGAAGATTCTTTCCTGTATTGGTTGCCAACGACCAGTTGTTGTGTTTACCGCTTCCGTTTACTCCGGCAAATGGTTTTTCATGGAAAAGGATACGGAACTTATGTTTGCGTGCAATTTTTTCCATAATCACCATTACCAACTGATTATGATCAATGGCAATATTGGCTTCTTCATAAACAGGTGCCAACTCAAACTGGTTTGGTGCTACTTCATTATGTCGTGTTTTTACAGGAATTCCCAGTTTCCATGCTTCTTTCTCAAATTCATTCATGAATGACCTTACCCTGGGGGCAATGGCACCAAAATAATGGTCTTCAAGTTGCTGTCCCTTCGCCGGCCCGTGTCCCAGTAATGTTCTTCCTGTCATGACCAAATCAGGACGGGCATGATAGAGTGCTTCATCAATAAGAAAATACTCCTGTTCCCATCCGAGGGTTGGATATACCCTTGTGATACTTCGGTCAAAAAGTTGACAAACATCTGTAGCAACGTTGTCAATAAAGCTCAGGGCTTTAAGCAATGGAGTTTTAAAGTCAAGGGCTTCACCTGTGTAAGCAACGAAAATGGTTGGAATACAAAGAGTGTTGTCAAGAATAAATGCTGGTGATGATGGATCCCATGCAGAATACCCGCGTGCTTCAAATGTATTTCGGAGTCCTCCGCTGGGGAAACTGCTCGCATCAGGTTCCTGCTGCACAAGTTTACTTCCATCAAATTGTTCAATATTGCGGTTATCGGAAGACGGGCTAAAGAACGAATCATGTTTTTCAGCAGTAGCTCCGTTTAGCGGTAAAAACCAGTGAGTATAGTGTGTTGCTCCTTTACTGATAGCCCAGGCACGCATGGCAGAGGCAACCTGGTCAGCAACTCTTTTATCAATACGATCTGATTTGTCAATGTTTTCACTTATGTTCTTATATACATCATCCGGAAGGTATTCACGCATGGCCCGGTCATTAAAAACATTAATACCAAAATATTCTGATACCTTTATATTCTCCGGTATTATTTCCAGTGGCAAATGGCTAAGAGCCTCTTTTACGGCAATAAATCTTCTGTTACTCATTTTTTGTGGATTTAATAAAAAACTGAATTATTTGTGAACAAAAGTAAATATAATTGGGGGTATGATCATAAAAATGTTAATAAAAAATGGAAAGTGTTGAAAAAAACAGGGGGTATTGCCAAAATAATATAATAATTGGTATAAATAAAAAAATATGAACCAAATGCAAGACAATGAAATGACATATTAACTTTAATATTGTATTTATTGGTTCTCCATAAAAATTAAAATAAAATCTTCCGAAATGTATTTTTAAATTTGTAAATTAGGCTTCTGAAAAGCAGTTGATTCTAGTTAGCCAGTTACCACAAAGTAATATTGTCTGGAAATGAACCTGAAGGTAGAAGGCATAAGCGATAAAGGTTTGCGGAGATCGCAAAATGAAGATCACATTCTTTTAGATGACCAGTTGTTTACTGATGATTACCGGAAAGTTTCATTTGATAATAATACTTTACAGGCCATTTTTGCAGTAGCTGATGGCATAGGTGGACACAGGGCAGGAGAAGTTGCAAGCGAAGAAGTTTTAAAGGATCTTTTCCGTTTTACAGAGCAATTCCCGTCAGGTCTCGAATTTGAAGAAGTAAAAGCAGAATTTTTTCGTTGGATAAAAAGCTCGCATGAGCATTTAAATAAAATGAGTGTTGAAAATCCTTCTTTTGAAGGTATGGGAACCACACTCACCGGAGTTTTTTATTATTCAGGTAAATTTATCAGCTTCCATGCAGGCGATAGCCGCTTATATCATTTCAGCAAAGGTAAATTGAAACAACTTACTACTGACCACACCCTGGCCTGGCTTACTAATGATTCCACTATTCCATCAAATTATATAGCTAATTCAGTAGGTGGAGGTAAAATACCTTTTATTGATGTAAACGATCTTACAGATATATTAAAACCGGAGGACATGTTACTAATCTGCAGCGATGGTCTTACTGATATGATTACCGACGAAGAGCTGGAGAATCTGTTAATAAAGCCGGATGTTAAAATAATCATTCAGCAGGTCTATGAAAAGGGTGCGCGTGATAATGTATCTATTTTGGCGCTGGAAGTCATGTAACTTATTAATCCTTTTTTCCTGAGAAACTTAGTTTTCAGGAAAAGCCTTTTTCTTTCTTAATCGTATTATAAGCATCATTAACTTCCTGAAATTTTTCTTTGGCTGCCTGCTGAAATTCTTCACCTAGATGGCTTACTCTGTCAGGATGGTACTTAAGTGCCATCGCTCTATATGCTTTTTTTATTGCTTCTTCTGATGATCCAGGTGGAATTTCAAGAATTTTCCACGCACTTTCAGTATCTTTAACAAACATGTTTTTTATGGAATAGTAGTCATGTTTATTTATTCCCAACCAATCCGATATTTGTTCAATGGTTTTTATCTCTTCGAAATGTGTATGGCCATCTGCAAGGGCAATTCCAAAGAGGTAATGTAATAATTGCAACCTGCTATGCAAATCCATATTCATTCTAATTTGCTTGCACACAGCATGCAAGGGTATATCCTGTTTAAGAATATCACGAAATGCACGCATATAATTATGGGTTAATGCGGGGCCAAAATTTTGAATGAAAAAACTCTTTATATAATCGAGTTCTGATTTCAGCTGTCTCCCATCAGCTTTCATCACTGCAGCAGAAAGCACTAAAAGACTCAATCTGAAATCGGCGGGGTGAGTTCCCGAATCAGGTTGCTGTCGATACTCGAATTCACCCGAATTCATGCCATCGAAAGCTGATCCCATAATAAAGCCTAATATACCGCCAAGAGGTCCGCCCAAAGCCCAGCCTAAACCTCCCATTATCCATTTACCATATTTGCTCATAGTATTTTAGAGGGAATAAGAGTTTTTATACAATATTGTTTCTCCGAAAATTTTCATTATCAGTAAAAAGTTTTTTTGATAGCATGGTCGATACATTCAATTAAATCACCAGCTATCAGACTTTCTTCTGTTTTGCGTTTTACTGCTATATCTGCAGCCATACCATGTAAAAAAACAGCAATCATTGCACTTTGTTGTGAAGAGTATCCCTGTGCCATAAATCCTGCAATCATTCCTGTAAGAACATCACCGGTTCCACCGGTTGCCATGCCAGGGTTCCCTGTTGAATTGAAAAGAACCCGTTTATCAGGTGAAATTATTGCTGTATGTGCACCTTTTAGCACCACGAAACAACGAAAACGGAATGCAAACTCCCTGGCCTTTTCCAGTCTTTCCCATCCATTGCTGCACTTTTCTGTTAGTCTTTCAAATTCACCAACATGGGGTGTTAGAATACTTCCTGCAGGTAAAAACGAGAGCCAGGTAAGGTTTTCTGAAAGAATATTAATGGCATCAGCATCCAGTATCAGTGGAATAGTGGCATTCTGGATAAGCAATTTAAGAGCATTCTGAGTTAAAGGATCTCTGCCTAATCCTGGTCCAGCTGCTATAGCATTGTAATTTTCAATGTTTTTAATTTCACTGAAAATGTTGTCATGCTCATCAACTGAAACCATACCTTCGGGTAAGCCGAGTTGTTGTATAATGTAATTATTGCGTGGAATGTGGGTAGTAACAAGCCCGGTACCACTCTTCAATGCTGCTTTTGCTGCAAGCAGAGCAGCCCCGCTTTTTCCATAACTACCTGCGATAAGCAGTGTATGACCGAAGATCCCCTTATGATCAATTTTTTTTCGTTTCTGGTAAAAGGGTAGGAGGTCCTCCCTTGTTAATAAATACCAGGGGGTGTTCTGCCGGTTAATAAAATCCTGATCCAGCCCGATATTCAGAACCTGCAGTAATCCCGTATACTGGTTATTTTCGGGCAACATAAAAGCCAGTTTAGGCAGTTGAAAAGTATACGTAAAATCAGCCTGAATTATATTTTCATGGATATTATTAGTGTTGTCTTCTCCGAAAAGCCCACTAGGCAGATCAACAGAAATGATCTTTGCGTTACTTTCATTGATATGTCTTACCACTTCAGCAGGAAATCCTTCCAGGGGTCTTGTAAGTCCACTGCCGAATATTGCATCAATGACAATATCATCATTATCAATATCGGGAAGCTTTTCTTTTTCTGATATTTCAGTGAAATTTACTTTTCTGATCTTTTTCAGGCGTTTTTCATTGATAGCAAAATCAGCAGATGACTTTTTTGAATGTACGATTTTGTATATATTTACTTTAAAGCCTGATACAATAAGCATACGGGCAATTGCAAGTCCATCACCGCCGTTATTGCCCATTCCGCAAAATACTTTTACCTGGTCATTTTTTTTGATTCGTTTTTTCACCTGTTCAAAGAAGGCTTTTGACGCACGCTCCATCAGGTCAATAGAAGAAATGGGCTCATTTTCTATAGTATATTTATCCGTTTCGCGAATTTGATCTGTATTAAGAATCTTCATAATGATAATTACACTTTCTGGTTACCTTATACAAAGATAAGAAAATGCAATGTTTGAGTTATTTTAAGAATTCGTTTCAGCAGCATTGCTTTTTTTATTTTTGTAGTTTAATTCAAAACTATGATAATACATCAAACACAAAAAGCACGTGTCTTATTAGCTACTTCCTATTTTCCTCCTGTTGAATATTTTGTAGAAATTATAAGACATGAGAAAATTTTAATAGATATTCATGAAACATATCCGAAGCAGACATGGAGAAACCGTTGTAACATTTATAGTGCAAACGGAAATATTAATCTTACTATACCTGTTGAGAAACCCCATGGTAATCACACAAAAACATCGCAGATAAAAATTAGCAAACATACAGCATGGCAAAAAA
>CAYXIT010000171.1:0-2790 GCA_964465275.1 uncultured Bacteroidales bacterium
GTGGAGGAAGTACCCTTAGCCAGCAACTGGCCAAAAACCTGTATCCCAGAAAAAACAACGGAATATTTTCACTGCCGGTCAGTAAATTCAGGGAGTTTATCATTGCCCACCGGCTTGAAAAGATATACAGTAAAGATGATATACTCATGCTTTACCTTAACACAGTTCCCTTTGGAGATAATGTATTTGGGATCAGTGCAGCATCACTAAGGTTTTTCAATAAAAACCCCTATGATCTTTCCGTTGAAGAAGCTGCAGTGCTGGTTGGGATGCTCAAAGCTACCAATAATTATAACCCCCGCCGTTTCCCGGAAAGGGCAACAGAAAGACGAAATATCGTGATCGGGCAACTGAAAAAGTATGAATACATAAGCAAACAAACTGCCGATTCACTCATCAATCTTCCGCTAAAACTGAACTTCAATCCCATGAGCCACAATCAGGGCCCTGCACCTTACTTCAGAGAAAAAATAAGACAAGATGTTGACCAGATTCTAAAAGATTATAACACCAAAAATCATACTTCTCTGAATCTGTATACCGACGGACTGAAAATTTATACCACCCTGGATTACAACCTTCAGAAAGCAGCAGAAGATGCCGTAAAGAAACAAATGCCAATACAGCAAAAGGTAATGGATGCATGGTATAAAAATGTGCCGCGCAGCCGCTCGGATAAATTGATGAGAGATCTCATGTATAGCTCAGAAAGATACAGCAGGTACCAGGATCAGAACCTGACTGCAAGTGAAGCCGAAGAAGCATTTAAGCAGGCGGTACCCACTGAAATATTCTCATGGGATGGCCCTCAAACCGTTACCATTAGCCCCTGGGATTCCATTTTCAAAATGCAGCAGGTACAGCATACAGGCCTTGTTTCTATTGATCCTGACAATGGATTTGTTAAGGCGTGGGTAGGAGGAAATGACTTTCGTTTTTTCCAGTACGACCATGTACTGTCTAAAAGACAAACAGGTTCAACCTTTAAACCTTTCGTCTATGCCACAGCATTGGAACTGGGTATCGATCCTTGTGAATATGTAGCCAATGAACTTGTTGTTTACGATGAATATGACGACTGGACACCGGAAAATATTTCGGGAATATATGAAGGATACTACAGCATGACAGGAGCTCTTGCCCATTCAGTTAACACTGTTTCGGCATGGTATATCAGTGAAACCGGTATTTTACCGGTTATCGAGCATGCCCACCTTGCAGGAATTCATTCAAAGTTACCTACCGTGCCTTCCCTGGCATTGGGTACAGCCAATGTAAGCCTGCTGGAAATGACTTCTGCCTACGCCACTTTTCTAAAAGAAGGCAAATCCATTCAACCTGTTTGGATCTTACGAATAGAAGACAACGAAGGAAACGTAATTTATAACCACCAATCCAAAAGCAGTAATATTGCAGCCTGGAGCGAATCGACAGCATTACTGACCCGCGAGATGCTCAGGGCAGCGGTTGACAGTGGAACAGCCCGAAGACTGCGTGGACAATATGGGCTTAATGGCCACCTGGCAGGAAAAACCGGCACAACACAAAACAATGCAGATACATGGTTTATAGGATTTACTCCTGATCTGATAACAGGAGTCTGGTCCGGCCTTGAAAACCCTGCCTTTGCTTCTGTTTACGGAGCACCGATGAGCTCATCAGCAAGTGCGGTACCATTGTGGGGTGAGTATCATCTGAACATACAAAAAAACAGAAATACCAGGCATTACAGCGACGGCTATTTTTCGCCTTTGCCCGACAGCCTGGCAAGATTGATCAATTGTGATATGTATGTAGATGAACCGCCATCCGAAAACTGGTGGGAAAGCATATTCGGGAGCCCCGAAGACCGCGAACAGCGCCGGCGTGAACGTCAGGAACAGGATCGCCCGAGCCGCTTCAGACGGTTTCTTGAGAGTTTATTCTCAAAGGACTAATTGCGGCCCCTGCCGCCTCCACGTTCTGAACCGCGGCTCTCACGCAACAAAAAACGGTTAAAATTTCGCTCGGTTTCGTAAAGCTCTATAACCTTTTTAAGCGGAAGCACCTCTTTGAATTTTTCGTGGTATTCCTTTCGCAATGCAGTCATTTCTTCCATGTTCAGAATTTCTTCATCTACTATCCTTAGAAGCTCCTCTTCCGATAGCTCATCCAGGTTATCAATCTGTTGTTTTTGCTGTTGATGCCTGAACATCATTGCCTTGCGCTTTTCGTGGTATTCATTGTACACGGGCCAGAAATCCCGGGCTTCGTCAGGGGTAAGTGAAAGTTCACGGGTTATAAAAGCAATCCGGCGGGCTTCAATTTGCTCATGACGCATTTGCCTCTGACCAGGTCCACCCTGGGCAAGAACGGTTTGCGCAAACAAAAACAGAATAAAAAATCCTGTTATACTTTTTTTTATTTTTCCTGTAAACATAATATACTGTGTTTTATGGTTCAGATAATGTAAAATTAAAACTAATTATTGTTGTCTGAATCAGGAATATAATCCAGATAGTAGTCTGTATAAGTCAGAAGATACTCTACGACTTCTTCTTCAGAATATTCAAAGTCTTCAGTAACCACATCCTGTTCTGTATCAAGAATAATGTCATAATAGGCATCAGGCTGATAGTTGGAGTACCATGCCAGATGCTGGTCATAAACTTCCTGTTCTGCTTCTGTTAACATGGGTTCGGAAGGAAAATTCACCCAGACCAGATATCCTGCAAAAAGAATAAGCAAAAAGGAAGACACAACCAGGGCCAGCCTGGGCAGGGTGAAGAATTCAAACAGCGGAGGTCTTTC
>CAYXIT010000171.1:2800-5315 GCA_964465275.1 uncultured Bacteroidales bacterium
AGCATTTATTCGATCACCAATTTGATGGGGAAGGTTCTCAAAATAATCCCGGGGAACAGTAAAAGGATTATCGCCCTTTAGCTTTTCAAGGCCTGGAGCCAATTCCTTTAATTCCTTATTTATATCATCATTCTTCATTGCAAAAGGTTTTTCATATCTTAGACAAGATAATTTTAAAATGGTTTAATGGTTTATCACGTACTCTTCAACTTTCTTTACAGCATGATGATAAGATGCTTTCAATGCACCTTTGGAAGTGCCAAGTATGTCTGACATTTCTTCATATCTGAGCTCATCATAATACCTCATATTGAATACTACCCTTTGTTTTTCGGGAAGGGTTAAAATGGCTTTCTGCAGTTTTTTCTGTATTTCATTGCCGGTAAAATACGCATCCATTTCAAGTTTTTGTGCCATTGTGTTTTCAACATCCTGCCAGGGAAGGAAAAATCTCCTTTTTTTTCTTTTTAAAAATGAGAGTGCTTCATTGGTTGCTATGCGGTACAGCCATGTAAACAAGCCTGAGTCGGCACGAAAATTTTCCAGACCTTTCCAGGCCTTTACAAATACCTCCTGAACGATATCATTAGTGTCCTCATGATCGGTAACAAGCCTTCTTACATGCCAGTAAACCCTCTCCTGGTATTTTTTAACCAACAGATTAAAAGCATAATTGGGATTATCCGAATTATGAAATAAATCCAGCAACTTTTCGTCAGAATAATGATCCATCAGGCTAAAATCAGAAATTTCTTTTTTATACAGGATCTTTGCAGGTAAAATATTAATGGATTTTTTATGCCAATCGGGAATACAGATTACTTAATTGCTTATCCGTTGCCTGCAAAGTGTTCTTTATAATCAGATATTATGACTGCAATTGTACCTGAAAGTTTAAAGGTACACAAATAAAAATTTTACACCTGATAAAATCATTGATTCAGATTAACCATAGTGGTCATACCCGAGTGAATACGGAAGGATCTGTCAATAGAAAAAATTGTTTGATTGGATACTTTTGAGCGGTAAACCACTCTGTAGTTTCCGGGTTGAAGGTAAAGAGTTTCGCTTTGGGTGTTATCACGCATAACATGTATTTCATGCAGTTCATTACCTTCCTGATGAAGAATTTTTGCATGCCCATGTGCCGGTAATCTGATAACCGCTATTCCCGGCTGTGGAATTTCTACTTTTGTAGTATGACTTTGGTTGATTTCCACATCTTTTACATGAATACGTGGCAGTGAAAGTATTTCAAGATCATAATTACCCACAAGATATTTCTCTGTATTTCCGAAAATATGGGTTGCAAGGGTTTCCATTTCACCGGCTTTTCTTACTATAGCTTCATACCTGATTTGTGAAGTACCACCCACCAGAAGGGTCAGGCTCCCCTGTGGGGTGTCAGCATATATAATATTGTGCCTGCCGGGATTAATCTTTATATTTTCAACTTTTACCGGTGGAATAGTATGCACAACCATATCATACACCATTAACGGATCCATATAATACAGAGTATCCGGTATCCCTCTGAAATTTAGGGTATGCACGAAGTTTTCCATGATCTTTCCACTGGTATTATCATGGAGTGTAATGGGAATATTGGTTTCAACCGGTATACCGTTTATATCAAGCAGGTTTACCTGGGCTGTTGTATTATCCAAAGCCTGGGATATTACGATATTGAGGCTCTGACGAAATTCGTTTTCACTTGTGGCATCAAAGTACTGCCCCACGCATTCAAAATCGGCACGGAAATCGCGACCAATACCAATAACGAAAGGTTTGAGAACAATTCCCTTACTTTGCAATGCGCGTGATACTGCGCATGGGTCTCCCCCACACTCCTCAATACCATCAGTGATCAATACAATGATATTCCGGCAATTATCGCAGGGAGGAAAATCATCCTGAGAACGTTCAAGCGACATGGCAATGGGTGTTGTACCACGAGGAGTTATGGTTCTTAAACGGTGCTTGATCCTGCTCACATTGCCATCGGCAAAGGGAATCTCAAGTCGGGAATCATCGCAATCCTGGGGAGGAAAGCGTTTCTGATGACCATACACTCTTAAGGCAAATTGTGTATTGTCAATTCCCTCCAGGCTATCGAGCAATTCGGTCAGCAGATTTCTGGCAATATTAATTCGCATATCACTCTGCCACCTGGCAAACATGCTCTGCGATGCATCAAAAATAAAAAGGATACGGGTTAACGGCGGTTCCTTCTCTTCTTTTCCCTGCGCGCAAACTCCTGAAGATATTAGTACACCCGCGAATAATGTAATGATGAATATGAAGCCCTTGAATTTCAAAACAAAAATATTTTTGATCACTCTATAGTAAACGTATTACAGCAGAAATAATTTTATACACATTTAACCATCTAATAATACAATTAAAGACGTTTTGTATCTTATTTAATTTTTAAGAGACATAAAGATGTTGCAAAATATCGGAAAAGTACAAAAATACTTTTTTGAGCATATAATTTATTGCGGTTTTTATGGAA
>CAYXIT010000172.1:0-2535 GCA_964465275.1 uncultured Bacteroidales bacterium
CCACCGGCATTGGGACCTGAGATGACCAATATTCGGTTTTCATTGTTCAAAAAATAACTATACCTTATTTATAATCAGTCTGTTTACAAATAAGGAATCGCAGCGTGTTTATCATCATTTTCCCGTTTGATTTATGTATTTTCGACATCCGAACACAGAAAGTAAACAGGTCTTAAAAACATATGAAAGATCAAACCCAAAAGCATCAGGAAAACCCTTTAACTGCAGGTAATTCAATCGGACGCAGGCAGTTCATAAAGCTGAGCACCTTGCTGGGCGGCGGGGCCATCCTTGCAGGTGTTTTGCCTTCCTGCATGGGACTTCTTGATGATGACACGGTAGAATTAATTGAACAGAAAGGAGATACTTATATCGTACGTGCCGCCTGTCCGGGTCATAACTGCGGCGGGCGTTGCCTGCTGAAGATGCATATTAGTAATGGCAGGATCACCCGCATCGAAACCGACGACCGGCCGGGAGATACACTTGAAGACCCGCAGTTGCGGGCCTGCATCCGCGGCCGTGCCTATCGTCGCCGGCAATACCACCCCGACAGACTTAAGTACCCCATGAAACGAACCGGGGAGCGCGGTGAAGGAAAGTTTGAACGCATCAGCTGGGATGAAGCCCTTGATTTGCTGGCATCGGAGATCAAAAGAGTCAGGGATAAATATGGTAACTCTGCCCTGCTGGTACCCTACGGAACAGGAAGCTACAACCAGATTAACGGCCGGCAGACAGCAGCCCGGCTGATCAATATGCTGGGTGGCTCGCTGGGATATTACAACAGCTACAGCTGGGCCTGCATCTCACGGGCTACTCCTTATGTTTACGGCACATCCGTAACCGGCAATCAGCGCCAGGACTGGGTAAACAGCAAATACATCATCATGTGGGGCTGGAATCCCGCCGAAATGCGCGATGGCACCAACAGCGAATTTTTCATTAAAAAAGCCCGTGAAAAAGGGGCAAAGGTTATCTGTATCGACCCGCGCATGAGCATGAGTGCAGTGGCACTGGCCGATGAATGGATACCCATCCGTCCCGGTACAGACGTGGCCATGATGAGTGCCATGGCCTATACCATCATTACCGAAAACCTGCATGATAAGGATTTCATCAAACGTTGCTGTGTGGGATTTGATAAAACACAAATGCCTGCAGGATGCGAGGATGAAGAAAGTTATTCGGATTACATACTCGGGAAAGAAGACAGCATCCCGAAAACACCGCAATGGGCCGAAGAAATTTGCAGTGTACCGGCAGAAACCATTGCACGGATTGCCCGCGATTATGCTACATATAAACCGGCAGTGCTTTACCAGGGCTATGGTATGCAACGCCGCGCTTATGGTGAACAGGTAGTTATTGCCGGGTGTGCACTTCCGGCCATAACCGGTAATGTGGGCATTCCGGGCGGCTGGGCCGGCGGACTGGCACTACAGGCTGATGACGGTGGTCCGTTCTGGAATGTTTTTCCCACGGGGCGAAATCCCGTTCAAACATCCATACCGGTTTTCCTCTGGACAGAAGCCATTCTCCGTGGAACTGAAATGGGTCCCGATGACGGGGTCAGAGGAGCAGAAAAACTTGATAATAATATCAAACTGATCTGGAATGTGGCTTCCAACATCCTTATCAATCAGCATGCTGACACCAACCGCTCGGCAAAAATCCTGAAAGATACCTCGCTGGTGGAATTCATTGCCGTGCAGGACCAGTTTATGACCCCTACAGCCAGATTTGCCGATCTGCTGCTGCCTGTTTGCACACAGCTGGAAACCTGGGGACTGCAGGATGGATGGAAATACGGTGACGAAGTAATTATGGGCACCAAAGTACAAGAGCCACCCCATGAAACAAAAAGTGATTACCAGATATGCGCTGAACTGGCTGATCGTTTCGGCATCAGGGAAGCCTACACCGAAAACCGCACCGAAAAGCAATGGATAGAATGGGCCCTGGAAAGATACCGGGCCACCCGTTTCCCTGATATTCCCGATCTGGAAACACTGGTCGAAAAGAATGAAGGAGTTTTTACGAGGAAGGTTGATAAACCCGCAGTGGCATTTATGAACTTCAGAAAAGAGCCTGAAAAACATTCGCTCAACACACCCAGCGGCAGGGTAGAATTGTTTTCCAAAACCCTTTTAGATATGGGTAAGCCGGAAACCATACCGGCTGTTCCCAAATATATCCAGGAATGGGAAAGCCCTTTCGGGGAAGAAGCAGAGAAATATCCGCTTCAGGCTTTAGGTCATCATTACATGTCAAGGGTGCACTCCACCCACGATGGCATCGACTGGTTGGAGGAAGCTTTCCCGCAAAGGGTATTCATAAATCCCATAGATGCAGAGAAACGTGGAATAAAAGACGGAGAAGAAGTACTGATCTATAACGACAGAGGTAAAATCATGATGCCCTGCCGGCTTACGCCCAAGATCATGCCCGGTGTGGTAAACATACCCCAGGGAGCCTGGTGGACACCCGACAAAAACGGCATCGACCGCCGGGGAAACATCAACGTGCTTACAT
>CAYXIT010000172.1:2545-5123 GCA_964465275.1 uncultured Bacteroidales bacterium
CGGAGAACGGAGGACGGAGACTATAAATAAGAAACTAGAGACTAGAATTTATGCCGGCCTACTCCCCCTTTCAAGGGGGCTGGGGGGATGTAAATGCTGAAAATTCAAAACGTGCCGTAGCCGAGCATAGCGAATCTACTTTCGAATTTCGATATTCGGATTTTATAATAAACCACTGCGAACTCAGCGCCTTAGCGTCTCCGCAGTAAAAATTAACCCAATAACCCAACCATGAAACAATGGGCCTTTTACTTCGACGCATCGCAATGTTCAGGTTGCAAAACCTGCCAGGTGGCCTGCAAGGATAAGCATGATCATCCGGTAGGGATGCGATGGCGGAATGTATATGAGGTGGCCGGGGGCAACTGGCAAGCCAAAGGACACAATTGGTTCTCAGGCATCAGATCGTACAATATTTCCATGGCATGTAATCATTGCGAAGACCCTATCTGTATGGCTAAATGCCCCAATAACGCCATTTACAAAACAGAGGAAGGATTGGTTTTAATTGATGAAAAAAGATGCATGGGCTGCCAGTACTGTGCCTGGGCCTGTCCATACGGAGCATTGCACCTGGATACATCCAAAGGCAAAATGACCAAATGCACCATGTGTGCCGATTATATTGCCGAAGGTAAACTTCCGGCCTGTGTTACCGCATGTCCCATGCGTGTACTGGAAGCCGGGGAACTCAGCGAATTGAGAGAAAAACACGGTGACAACGCCGAAAGCTTCCCCCTGCCCCCACCCCATTATACAAAACCTGCACTGGTAGTAAAAAAACATCCGGCAGCCACAGTACAGGTAAACTGGAAAATCATCAACAGAGAGGAGGTAAAAAATGCATAATTCAGAATGGTCGCTGGTATTTTTTACGCTGCTGGGACAGTTTTCTGCAGGACTCGTATTCTGCCTGCTTATTTTTCGTGTTTTGGGGTTACACCGTGAAATCAACAATACGGATAAAATCCTGAGAACCGGAATTTACATAGCCGCTGCATCAATGATCATTGCCCTCGTTATTTCATTCCTGCATTTATCAGCACCCCTTTCATCAGTGTATGCGTTCAGCAATCTGAAGCAATCGTGGCTTAGCAGGGAAATCCTGATGGTAGCGCTTTTTACAGCTTTCCTCGGATTTCTGAGCTTATATGTTTACCGTTCAGTTACACCTGCAAAACATATGACCTTTCTTCTGTTGCTTGCAACTCTTAACGGTTTTCTGATGGTTTATTCCATGGCCCGCATTTATATGCTTCCCACCATACCTGCATGGGATACACCGGTTACTTTAATAAACTTTTTTGCAAGTGGCCTGCTCACCGGCTCAGCTTTTTTTCATGTGATCTTTTATCAGAAAACAGCAGAAATATCTGAAAAGACAATCCAGGCAAATGCCGGAAAAATCTACATTACTATAATCGGTCTGGCATTGGTAGCAAGAGCCGTAGTATTTTTCCTGAGCGGCAATGCGAAAATTGAAGACCCAATAGCTTTTGCACCATCATCCGTGCAATCAGCAGAACATATTGTGGCATGGGCTTTATGGTTAGCAGGTTTAGGCTTGCTGCTTTGGCGGGTATGGAATCCTTCAAAAAATATAAAATCTTTTCTCAACTTCTATTACCTTGCTTTCCTTTGCTTTGTACTGGCTGAAATTTTATACAGGGCTCTGTTTTACAGCTCTTTCTACAGGATTGGAATATAGTTAAAGGATTTTATTTATTAAGAAAGTTTTGTATTTTTAGACCGGATTGTCTTGAAATACAGCAATATAATTATCTGCATAATTATATATGACTTTATATTTCAATACCATTGATACATATCTATTCACCAAAAACACAAACTAATTATGAAGAAAAATTACAAATTTTTGTTCAGTGTAATTACCCTGGTGATGTTTCTGGCGGCCGGGATGCTGGCCCACGGAAACAATCCCAAAGAAAAAGACGAAGGCTGGACCATCGTTTCCATTTACCCCGTAAATGCCAATGCCTCAGGACTGGCATGGGACGGGGAATACATTTATATCGGCTCCTACGGGGGCGGTATGGGTTCAAACGTGTATCGTTTCAACCCAGATGACGGAACTAATGAATTGTTTTTCAGCGGAGTACAAAGTCAGGCGTACGGACTAACCTGGGATGGTGAACATTTGTGGACCATTGACAGGGTTTCTCCCTCTTCCACTTTTGCATTCGCCCTTAAACTGGATACAGCAGGTAATGAGATTGAACGTTTTGACCTCCCCGGCCATTATATGTCAGGTATTGCTTTTGACAATGGAGATTTCTGGGCAGCTACCTATTACCCGGATCCCGGCACCGTTCATAAGATGGAATACAACGATACGGAAGAAGAATGGCAGGAAACGGCTTCATTTACTCCTCCTGAAGATCAGCCGTGGGATCTGGCACGCCAGGGCGATTATATCTGGATCGCCGAATACAACCAATCAAACCTGCACCAGACAGAGCTTGACGGTACACTGGTAGCTACTTATCCGGGGTCAGGTTACCGCACATCAGGCGTAGTATTTGACGGCACTTTCCTGTGGTATGTTTCGCGCGAAAGC
>CAYXIT010000173.1:0-5042 GCA_964465275.1 uncultured Bacteroidales bacterium
CCCTGCACCAGGTTAAGTTCTGCTACCTGGGCGATGCACGCAATAACATGGGGAACTCACTGCTGGTGGGTGCAGCCAAAATGGGTATGGATTTCCGCGCTGCCGCACCGAAATCTGTTCAGCCGAGCGATGAACTGGTTGCCCAATGCCGCGAAATAGCCAAAGAAACCGGTGCAAAGATCACCATTACTGAAGATGTGGCTGAAGCCGTTAAAGATTGCGATTTCCTGTATACCGACGTTTGGGTATCGATGGGAGAGCCCGACCATGTTTGGGAAGAGCGTATCAATATGCTGAAACCCTACCAGGTAAATATGGATGTAATAGAAAAAACAGGAAACCCGAAGGTGAAATTCCTGCACTGTCTGCCTGCTTTCCACAACCGTGAAACTACTATTGGAGAAGATATTTTCCAGAAGTTTGGCCTTAACGGAATGGAAGTGGTTGAAGATGTTTTTGAATCAGAACATTCAGTGGTATTTGATCAGGCTGAAAACCGCCTTCATACTATTAAAGCTGTTATGGTAGCTACATTGGGAGCATAATAACAGTTATTGAATTATATAAAAGGGCTGTCCGGAAGCTGGTTTTTTTAATCGGGCGCTGAGCTTGTCGAAGCGGGGAATTGGTTAATATTCGTTCGTCGTTTCGACAGGCTCAACGACCAAAAAACACTTTCAGGCAGCTCATTTTTTTATGAAGTCAAAAGATTTTAACAACCATTACTGTGATTGGCTTATCAGTTTGGTTCTCGATTTTTCTGGGCTCTTCACGTGTAACGAAAAGGGTTTCTTTGGGTTCAAGTGTAATGGTTTGATTACCGTTTTTTAAAGTGGCCATACCTTCCATTCCTATAAAAAGCACATCAAAAGAATTGGTGTGTTCAGCAATAATTTCTCCGGGTTTCAGGCTAAGTAAAATACACTCGGCTTTTGAGTTGCTGAACATGATACGTCCGTCAATACCTGCTTTTACTTTTTCTGCCTGTTCGGCTGTGGTTTTTTTGATCATTTGAAATATATTTCTGCAAACTTCCACAGATTATTCCTATCCTTTGATCATTGTCAGCAGCATCTTGAATTTTTCTACTGCCAGAAGTGCATGCGGAATATTGGCCGGCATAATAATGGTTTCACCTTCTTTAAGAATATAAGGTTTTTTATCGATTGTGATCTCCACCTGGCCTTCTGCAACCTGCACCATAGCATCGAAGGGAGCTGAGTGCTCACTCAGTTTCTGGCCTTTATCGAAGGCGAAAAGTGTAATATTGCCGGTTTTTTGTTCGAGAACACGTTTGCTTACAACGCTGTTGCTTGCGTATTCAATATCTTTTTTAAAATTTATGATTGTGCTGTGATTGAAATTGCTCATTTTGGGTAGTTTATTAAGTTAGTAGGTTATTGGGTTAATCAGTTACTAGGTTAATTCGTTCAGTTGCTTATTCTCATTCTTAATCTTAATCTAATCTTCTACTTTTCCGTTGATTTCTTCCAGCAGGATATAGATATCATCCACACATCCGCCGCATACGCTGCCGGCTTCGGTTTCATCCTGAACCTGGCGAACGCTTTTAAGTTTCTTTTTTTTGATGGCGTCTTCAACAGTTCCTTTGGTTATATCCATGCAGGTGCATAGTATTTCATCTCTTTCCATGGTATTATTTTTAGAAAACCGCGGAGGAATTTATCTTCCGCGGTTTATTAAAATTTAATTCAGAAATATTTTCATGTCTTCATCCACGCTACCTATGGGTGCAATTCCGAAATTGTCAACCAGAACTTTGGCCACGTTGGGTGAAAGAAATGCAGGCAGTGTGGGCCCCAGGTGAATGTTTTTCACACCCAGTGAAAGTAGTGCCAGCAAAACGATAACAGCTTTCTGCTCGTACCATGCAATGTTATATGCTATGGGCAGTTCGTTGATATCGTTGAGTTCAAATACTTCTTTCAGTTTCAGTGCTATAACTGCAAGTGAGTATGAGTCGTTGCACTGACCGGCATCCAGTACTCTTGGAATACCACCGATATCACCAAGTGGCAACTTGTTGTAACGGTATTTGGCACATCCGGCTGTAAGTATAACGGTATCTTTGGGAAGTGCTTCAGCAAATTCGGTGTAGTATTCACGGTCTTTCATGCGTCCGTCGCAGCCTGCCATAACAAAGAACTTGCGGATGGCACCTGATTTAACGGCATCAACAACTTTGTCGGCCAGTTGCATCACCTGGTTGTGTGCAAAACCACCCACTATTTCTCCGGTTTCAATTTCCACTGGAGGCTGGGTTTTTTTGGCATGCTCAATGATCTCTGAGAAATCTTTACGTCCGCCTTCAGATCGGTTAGGAATGTGCTTGCTGCTTTTAAGTCCTGATGAACCGGTTGTGTAAATACGATCGGTATAGGTTGCTTTTTTTGTTGGAGGTACAATACAGTTGGTGGTGAAAAGGATTGGTCCGTTAAATGTTTCGAACTCTTCTTTTTGCTTCCACCATGAACTACCGTAGTTACCTACAAAATGATCATATTTTTTAAATGCGGGATAATAGTTCGCCGGAAGCATTTCGCTGTGCGTGTAAACATCTACACCGGTTCCCTGTGTTTGTTCCAGCAAATCTTCCATATCGCGGAGGTCGTGACCACTGATAAGAATTGCAGGATTGTTGCGCACACCAATGTTAACTTTGGTGATTTCGGGGTTGCCATATGCTGTTGTATTGGCTTTATCAAGCAGTGCCATTACTTTTACACCGTAAGAACCGGTTTCCAGCACCAATGCAGTCAATTCTTCCGCACCCAGCGAATCATCGAGAGTGGCTGCAAGAGCTTTTGAAATAAAATCAAAAATATCCTGTTCAATATGACCAAGATTGAAAGCATGTTCAGCATAAGCTGCCATTCCTTTAAGGCCATAAATGGTAAGTTCACGCAGTGAGCGGATGTCTTCATTCGGGCTCATCTGCAAAAC
Source organism: uncultured Bacteroidales bacterium (assembly GCA_964465275.1). GTDB lineage: Bacteria > Bacteroidota > Bacteroidia > Bacteroidales > UBA7960 > SKVR01. Next base: position 2,965 of record CAYXIT010000173.1, read on the forward strand.
GCCCACCTGCTGAGCTTTTCTTTCATATTCACCGGGAGTGTAGGCATACCATTTTGCCGCTTCAGGAAGCTCATCTTTGTTGATTTCTATTCCTACTTCTTCCAGTTTTCTCTCCAGTTCAATTCTTACCTCAAATCCTTCGCGGATCTTGTCGATAAAACGCTGGTGGTCAAAGTTTGCATTGGTGATTGTCATAAACAAACTTTCGAAAACAAACTGATCTTCTTTTGATGTGTCCAGACCTTTTTCTTTCGCCATGTTGTTATATACTGCCATACCTCTTAACTGGTACATTAGTACATCCATAATGTTGGCGAGTTCGGTTTCTTTACCACATACACCCTTGATGGTGCATCCAGTGCCTTTTGCGGCTTCCTGACATTGAAAACAAAACATACTCATAATTTAATCTCCTGTTTTTTAAGCGTTTATTAATTTAACAAGTTAATAGGTTTATTGGTTTAAAGATTTATTGGTTTATTAGTTGATAGGTTTATAAGTTTATTGATGTTCTTCGGTCTTCGGGTTCTTCTCTAAATCCATTCTTCACTTCTGATTTCGCCATCCAGTCCCACTACAAGAGCTTTTACGGGTACTTTCCGGCTTGCATTCTGTACGGCAAGTTTTGCCATTTGAAGCAATCCTGAGCAGCAGGGTACTTCCATTACCATCACGGTAAGAGTGTTGATCTTTGCATGATCGATCATGGCAGTAAGTTTCTCAACGTAAATATCTTTTCCGTGGTCAAGCTTGGGGCAGGCAATTGCCAGACCTTTACCTTTCAGATACTTACTATGGAAATTCCCCATGGAGAAAGCAACACAATCGGCTGCCATAAGTACATCTGCATCCTGGAAATAGGGTGCCTGTGGGTTTACCAGGTGCAATTGTACCGGCCATTGTCTTAATTCTGAGGGTTGTGCTGCTGAAGTGACAGTTGCAGTGGCTGCAGCAGTAGCAGTTTCAGGACGATCAAAGCTCATCATCCTTGATCCGGGGCAGCCGCCCCCATTGTGAGCATGTATTTCCATATTTTCTGATTTTTTCGGAGTTTCTGTTTCTTCTGATGTATAATTTTTTAATTTTCTGAGATCAACATTCAGCTTATTGTCGATGATATACTGAATGCCCTGTTGCACGAATTCGTTCTGATCATGATCAATCAGGTGATTGAGATGGGCAATAACAGTAGCTTCTCCTTTAGGTGAAATACGTTCCATTACCTTAATTTCATCGTATGGCTCAGCCTCACGCTCTTCAAGGGTTATGGCACCCACCGGGCAATCACCGATGCATGCTCCCAGTCCGTCGCAATATAAATCGCTGATCATACGAGCCTTTCCATCAATCAATTGTAATGCTCCTTCATGACAGCCACTCACACATAATCCACATCCGTTGCAAAGGTCTTCGTCGATTTTTATGATTGTTCTTTTCATTTCTGTCGGTTGTTAAGTCTTTTGTTTATCAGTATTGTTTTTCAAAAATTATTTCTTTTAAAGTGCAGCTACTTTTCTGCTCATCAGGTAACTCCTGAATTCATTGGTGAACTTTTGTTCAAGTCCGCCAAAAATACAACTTGAAAAAGGACAATTGTCGCATTGCATTTTGCAGGTATTATCTACCAACTCACCCTCAATCAGATTATATATATCAAGTAAGGACTTTTCTTTTGCTTTTTCACTTATCATAAAACCGCCTTTGGGGCCACGGGTAGAAACGAGATAACCATTTTTTACCAGTTGTTGTAATATCTTTGAAATATGATTTTTTGAGAATCCCGTTATATCTGCAATCTCCTGAGTGCTCACCAGTTTGTCACTCCGGGCAATCAGCCCCATGCTGTGAATGGCTATTGTGGCAGCTTCTGATATATTAAGGACTTTGCTCATGCTTTAAATAGGTAATCAGGTAAATGAATACGCAAATGTATAAATGATTTTTGAAACAAAAAAATAATTGTGGTATTATTTTACCACAATTATTGAATAAATTTTTATGATGCTGGCTATGAATAAGATACCGATTAATATTTTTTGTTTTCCTGGTTAAGCAGTATTATCTCTTTAAGAACAGAA
>CAYXIT010000174.1:0-4951 GCA_964465275.1 uncultured Bacteroidales bacterium
CAAGTTGTCTCTTTTGCGCTTGTACAATCGATACATTTTACTACGTTCTTCGTAGTTGGTCATGGTACTATCATAATAAGCACCGGCAGTTCTGTAGATCGATCTATCAAAATACATATCGCCCAAAATACTGTAATTCAAGGCTTTTAGTTTTTGTAAAGTCAAGGTCACCAACTATTTCAATATTTTTGATATGGTTAAGGGCTCCGGCCGGAAGGGGGAAGGATTTTTTTTGAAATATCAAAAATCATTCAAATCATTTTTTTCTGTTAATGCCTCTTTAGCAGCATTAAGTACCATTTCGGCATGCCTTTCCACTTCTTCACGCTGATCAGGCTTTTGGGTCATTTCACTTATTGTTACAAGGGCTTCCATCAATCTGATAATAACCGCAGGACTGCCTTTGCCAAACTGACGTATCTGGTTAAATGCTGAATCCATTATACCTGCAAATGTTTCAGGTTTTGCCACAACTCTGAGTTGATCCTGGTCGTCGTACCTGTAACCCGATGGGAAACTGGCCCTTGTAAGATAACAAAGTGTTGCAGATAGATTATCAATGCATGTTATGGCAGTATATGGGTCATTAACCCCCGGTGAAAGAGCGCGGGCAGCAATCTCTACCATCTGATGAATAGCAAATTCAGCATCCTGAGCCGGAGTACGTACCTTACCAAAAATAAATGCTTCTCTAATTTTCCGTAAAAGTTCATCATCAACCTCTGAATTATGATTAATTTTTACGAGATCCATTTTTTCTACCAGAAATTCACCAGGACGGTGAGTTAATGTAATAAGCAAATCATTATCAGATGCCAGTTTTATAAGTCCTTCATTATCGATGGCTTCCAGATAACCATTCCGATCCAGCTTCACAAAAGTTTCATCGGCTAATCTTTCTTTTGCTTTCACGAGTTCTCCTTTGTCATCCTTCTCTTTTATGGCATGCCCGAGTTCGGCAGGAAAAAGTTTCCTGATGCTGTCATTTAGTTTTTTATCAACATCAGCTATCACATGATCAGCCTGGATACTGATCGATATATGATGAATAAATATAATAAGCATAAGAATGCTGCCGACAGCCAGAACCATTGCAAAAAGCACTGAAATATTAGGAATAAACTCAATATCCTGATTTGTTTTTACAGCGCGCAACACGATCAAACAATAAATAAATGTTGCCACATAAATCCCGAGAACAACCTGGTTCAGGCGATCGTACATAAAATTTCTGAGCAATCGTGCCCCAAATTGTGAAGATGCGAGAGTGAGTGCCACCAGCGTTATAGAGAAAACAGTACCTGCCACTGCCAGCATAGCACCGGCAATGGTAGATAAAATACTACGCGCCGACTCATCTCCACCTGAAAGCACATATTCAAAAAAGCCTTTGGGTTCGTAAGGATTAACGCTGTCAATATAAATTAATCCTATAGCTGCACCCATTGCCATCACAATTATGACAAGAGGTAAAAACCAGAAACTCCCGCGCAATATTTGCCAAAAATAAAAAAGCCGCGTCTTCATGATATAAATTATCTGAAAATTTCAGATAGTTTTGAAAACCCGTCTTTAAAAGAATCGAGGCTTTTATTGAAAGCTTCTTTGGCTTCTTCCCATTTTTCAGGAGAGGCATCTTTCATATTTTGAAATTTCTGCTGCAACTCAGCTCTTTTAATCTTAAGCTGCGCAATTTTCTCTTCATACTTCACTTTAGCATCACCTTGAAACTTCTCTTTTTTTAGTTCAAGTTCGTCAATTTTGGCAAAAAGGTCATCAATACTCTTTTTTGCTTTCTCTTTAAATGTGTTACGGTCCATAGCTTAGTTCTTTTTAGGTTTATAAAATCTGCATATCTACCTTGCGATCTTCAGAGTTTAGAACACTGGCAGCATTAGCTTTTGATTCGAAGTTACATTTTTAGAATTATTTTTTCACAGCAATGTACGCGCAGCAACCTGCACCGGATCCCATACGGGTGAGAATGGCGGAGCATAGGAAAGATCCATATCCACAAGCTGCTGAACGGTCATATTTCCTGTAATGGTTGCTACAATGGTATCGATGCGCTTGGCTGCACCTTTGGTTCCCACAATCTGGCCACCCAATATACGACCGGTTACTTTTTCAATCACCAGTTTCACGCTTATCTTACCGGTACCGGGATAATAAGATGATAGTGTGGTAGCTTCAATGGTATTTGATTTATAATCCAGGCCCATTTCTTTAGCTTCCTTTTCTGATAATCCAGTTCGGGAAATTTCCAGTTTCCTGAATTTTGTGATGGCTGTTCCCAGCACACCGGGAAATTCTGCGTTACCTCCGCTGATATTTATTCCTGCCACAAGTCCGTGTTTATTGGCAACGGTACCCAGTGGAACAAAAACCTGCTGCTTTTTCAGCAAATGGTACGATTCTGCGCAATCGCCCGCTGCCCAGATATGGGGCACAGATGTTGTAAGGTCTTTTTTAACACAAATGGCATTTCCGGCACCCAGTTTAATACCTGCTGCGGCTGCCAGCTCCGAATTGGGTTTTACACCCATACCCAGAATTACAATATCAGCCGGATGGTTTTGTTTATCAGTAATTACCGATTTAATTTTACCGTCAGTATCCTTTTCAAATCCGGAAAGCTTTTCTTCGGGAAATACTTTTATACCTTCTTCTTTCATGAACTCAAGGATAAGGTCTGCCATATCCATATCCATGGTAGTCATCACCTGCGGAGCCATATCAATCAGCGTAACTTCCATATCACGGTCGAGCAGGGCTTCAGCCATCTCAATACCAATATATCCGCCACCCACTATCACCGCCTTTTTCGGGTTGTTTTTCTTCATATAATTGAAAACATCTATACCACTTTGGAGGGAGGAAAGGGCAAACACACCATTTGAATCAATACCGGGTAAATCAGGTTTTACAGCAGATGCGCCTGTGGCGATCAAAAGGTCATCCCATGTTTCAGTGTAAACTTCATCTTTTTCAATGTCTTTAACCTTTACCTTCTTATTACCGGAATCAATTTCAATCACTTCATGGCGGGTTCGTACGTCTATGTTTTGCTTTTCCCTGAATACCTCAGGCTTGCGCGCTATAAGATCTTCTTCCGATTCTACCTGGCCGGCAATGTAATAAGGTATACCACAGGCAGCGTATGAAGTATGATGTCCACGTTCAAAAACAATGATCCCGCGTTTGGGTTGCTCCCGCCTGATTTTAGATGCAGCTGTCATTCCTGCAGCATCGCCGCCTATAACTATCAATTTTCTTTCACTCATATCTCCGGATTTTAATTTCAAATTATGAATTTTTTCATTTAGAATGATTATTTCCCTGCATCAAACAAGGTAACAACAATCTCTCTTCTGTCGCGCGGACCGTCAAACTCGCATAAAAAAATATTCTGCCAGGTGGAAAGGGCCATTTTTCCGTTCATAATGGGGATGGTTTCCTGTAGGCCCACAATACCAGCTTTCAGGTGTGAGTCGCCGTTGCCATCCTGGGCATCGTGCAGCCATACTCCTTGCGGAATGAGTTTTCTGAGTAGCTGCACCACATCAGTTTGCACCGACTCATCCCAGTTTTCCTGTATCATGATGGCTGCTGTTGCACCACGTACATAAACATTGACCATTCCTGCTCGAATATTCGAAGCAGAAACAATCTTTTCCACCTCACGGGTAATGTCGTAAAGCCCTTCGCGGGCATGGGTGGGTATGAAAATGGACTTTTGCATGAGTTCTCAAGTTATATAGATGAAAAATCAATAACGTCTGGTAAAACCATACAGATTTCTCCCTTTGGTCGAAATGACAGACCATTCAGTTTGTTTTATAGGGGTGTGGTTGGTGGCGGCTTCGCCGCCACCAACCACACCCTGATACCTGTAATTGCCTGTCATTCCGAACGTAGTGAGGAATCTCGTTGAACTGTAATGCCAAGTCATTTTTTAACCGGACCATATTGATAAAATGTATCCTACCTAAACCAAAAGCCTAATTTACAAAAAAGGACCCACTTTCTGAAAATCGGGTCCTTTAATTCTGTTTCTTTTCTGATAAAAAGCTGTTATTTTTTCTTTTTCTTCTTCACCTTTGATTTGGAAGATTTTCTCACCTGCTGCTCTTTCATAAGGGATTTCCAGTCATGATCACTGCCTTTTGAAAAATCAATGGTTGCCTCATATTCTGCTTTATTGATTTCCATTACAGTGATGGGCTTATCCAGGAAGCTTTCAATGATATCCAGGGTTTCTTTTTCTTCTGAGCTGCAAAAAGAGATGGCAATACCTTTCTGCGTGCCACGGCCGGTGCGTCCAACACGGTGCACGTAATTTTCCGGCTCTTCGGGCAGGTCGTAATTGATAACAAAATCCACATTGGGAATATCAATACCCCGTGCACTTACATCAGTGGCAATCAAAACTTTGTTGCTTCCATCCTTGAAATTCTTCATCACCTGCGAACGTTCATCCTGCACCTTGTCTCCATGAATGGTCTGGCTCTTGATATCCACTCTTTCCATTGCCTTTAAGACACGCTCCGCACGCACCTTCGTTCTCACAAAGACCAGGATTTTACTTTTGGGGTTTTCTTTAATGAAATGTTCCAGGAAAAATCGTTTATCATCCATTTCCACATAAGCCACGGCATGATCTATATTCTTGGAAACAGGGTCTTTGGGAGATATCTGAATTCTAACGGCATTCCGCACCAGTCCGTAAGCCAGTTCTTTGATATGCTCGTTGATAGTAGCAGAGAAAAACAAGGTTTGCCTTCTTTTGGGGATGCGGCTTACCAGTTGACGCATGTCGGAAATAAAGCCCAGTTCCAACATATGGTCGGCTTCGTCAAGGATGAGTATCTCAACCCTGTTGAAGGTAAGAAAACCCTGGCTGGCCAGGTCAAACATCCTGCCGGGAGTTGCCACCAGAACATCCACTCCT
>CAYXIT010000175.1:0-4824 GCA_964465275.1 uncultured Bacteroidales bacterium
AAAGATGCCACAGAGCGACTGCTATTTTATGCAGAAAGGGTGAAAGACCAGCAGGAAGACCGCAAAGAAAATACCGACAAGAATGCCTGGAGAAAACTCGAAATCAAAGAAAGGCTTTCACATGCTTTGGTAAAAGGAAAAGATGAATTTATTGAGACTGATGTGGAAGAGATGCGGCAACAAATGTCAAAAGCACTCGAAGTAATTGAAGGTCCGCTAATGGATGGCATGAACAGGGTTGGAGACCTGTTCGGCTCAGGCAAAATGTTCCTGCCCCAGGTGGTGAAAAGTGCACGGGTGATGAAAAAGGCTGTTGCTTATCTAACACCTTTCATTGAAGAAGAAAAAATTCTGCATGGTGATGTTTCCAGTGCAGGAAAAGTATTGCTGGCAACTGTTAAGGGTGATGTACATGATATCGGAAAAAATATAGTAGGTGTGGTGCTGGCTTGCAACGGTTTTGAGATCATTGACCTGGGTGTTATGGTGCCCTGCGAAAAGATCCTGCAGGTAGCCAGAGACCAGAAAGTGGATATAATTGGATTGAGCGGGCTTATTACCCCGTCACTTGATGAGATGGTACATGTGGCATCAGAAATGAAAAAGCAGCAATTTGACCTGCCATTGCTTATTGGCGGTGCCACAACAAGTGTGTTGCATACAGCAGTAAAAATTGCACCGTCTTATGATAATGGTGTAATTCATGTAAAAGACGCTTCCCGCGCAGCCAAAGTCTGCAGTTCCTTGATTTCAAAAGAAAAAACATTATTTCTTGACCAAACCGAAGAAAGCTACAAAAACATCGTAAGCGAATATGAGCATCGCAATGCTCAAAAGCAATACCTTAGCATGGAGCAGGCCCGTAAAAAGAGATTCCCATACTTTCCCGAACAGGCCAATATTACAAAACCTGCTCAACCCGGTGTTCATATTTTCGATAATTATTCACTCAATGAAATAGCTGAATACATCGACTGGACATTCTTCTTTTACGGATGGGAGATCAAAGGAAAATACCCTGAAATACTCGAAGACCCTTTGAAAGGCGAAGAAGCCCGCAAACTGTTTGACGACGCCAGGAGTTTACTGCAGGAACTTATTGAAGAGCAAGCCATACAGGCAAAAGGAGTTGCAGGAATATTTCCCGCCAACAGTGAAGACGAAGACATAATCATTTTCAAGGATGAAAATCGTGTTTCCGAAGAAATGCGTTTCAATTTCCTGCGCATCCAGGAGATAAAGGAAGAACCCGGCAAGTTCAATCTTTCACTGGCTGATTATATAGCAGCAAAGGGAACCGGTGTTGAAGACCATCTGGGTGCTTTTGTGGTAAGCATACACGGTGCCGATGAAATAGCAGAGAAATATAAAGAAGAAAAAGATGATTACAACAGCATTATGACCAAGATGCTTGCCGACCGGCTTGCAGAAGCCTTTGCTGAACTTCTCCATAAGAAGGTACGAAAAGAGCTATGGGCTTATGATACTCGTGAAGAACTGAGTTTGTCACAAATGCTTAAGGAACGTTATGAAGGAATCCGTCCGGCATGTGGCTATCCTGCCTGTCCCGAGCACAGCGAAAAGCTGAAAATCTTTGAACTGCTCGGTGCAGAAAAAAATGCTGGTACCCGATTAACAGAAGGCTTCAGCATGGTACCCGGGGCATCTGTTTCAGGCTGGTATTTTGCCCATCCCCGCTCCCGCTATTTCAACCTGGGCAAAATCACCCATGAACAGGTGGAATTGTATGCAAAGAAGAAAAATATTAGTTCCGAAGATGCAGAAAAACTGCTGCGCCCCAATCTGTCTTATTAATACAAAAAATCATTACGTACCGCAAAATGTCTGATAACCTGCATCACCACCGGGCGGTGGGAGTTGATATGAAGATACTTCCCGGGGACGAGTATAAGGATCTGAAAGAATCTCTTGAAGTTTAAGGAAATCAGATAGATCATTCCTTGCAGAAGCTGCTTCCAGGGCTTTTTCCACAAGATGGTTCCTGGGAATGAAAGCCGGATTATTCTTTTGCATGATTTCCTTTGCCTTTTCCATAGTAAAACCATTACGAACAACCCGGTTTTTCCATTTCTCTAACCAGCCGGAGAAATTTTCATTCTCATAGATATTTGATCCATCATAAAAACATGGAATTTCTTCATTTTCAAGCGCAAGAAAAGTATTGGTATAGTCGGCCCTGTTCTCCTGCATAAGATCCAATAGTTCTTCTACCAGCCCGGCATCACCTGATTCCGGCTTTTCTATGCCCAGTTTCCGGCACATCATAGACACAAATTTATTGCTGAATTGTTTTTCAAACCCTTCCAGCTTTTCCTTTGCCATTTCTGTGGCTGCTTCTTCGTTTTCATCAAACTCTGAAAGTAATGTTGAAGCAAAGCATGCCAGATTCCATTGTGCTATGGATGGTTGATTACCAAATGCATACCGGCCGTAATGATCAATTGAACTAAAAACCTTCCGGGGATGATAATCATTGATAAATGCACACGGCCCGTAATCGATGGTTTCACCGGGTATACTCATATTGTCAGTATTCATCACTCCGTGTATGAAGCCGATTCGCATCCAGTTTACTATCAGATCGATCTGAAGTTGCATCACCTTACCAAACAACTCCAAAGCAGGGTTTTCGCTTTCTGCCATTTCGGGAAAATGCCTGTCAATGGCATACCGGGTAAAATCTGATATTAATTCAGACTGCATATGAGCAACATACTCAAATGTCCCTACCCTGATATGGCTGGATGCCACCCGGGTAAGAATTGCTCCGGGGTGGACCGTTTCGCGATACACTTCCTCCCCGGTTACAACTACTGCCAGGCTGCGTGTTGCAGGCACACCCAGGTGGTGTACAGCCTCACTGATGATGAATTCGCGAAGCATGGAATACAAAGTGGCCCTTCCGTCGCCACGCCTTGAATAGGGAGTTTGACCCGAACCCTTGAATTGGATGTCATATCGTTTATTATCCGGTGTAATCTGTTCCCCCAGCAAAATGGCCCGGCCGTCGCCCAGCATGGTAAAATGACCAAACTGATGTCCGGCATAAGCCTGTGCCAACGGTTGAGAGCCTTCGGGTAAACGATTGCCCGAAAAAATCTCAGCCAATTCTTTTTCCGAACCTTCAGGTAAATTTAAACCTAAATCCTTTGCCAGTGAATCGTTCCATAAAACCACAGACGGGTCTTTTACTTTCACGGGTTTCAGAACAGTAAAAAGCTTTTTGTCAAGTTGGGCATAACTATTATGAAAGTTAAAGCCAAAGTTATTTGCAGAGGTAGTTTTCTTCATGCAAAAGAAACAGAAATAAATCAGACAAGTTCAAATTTTTCCCGTGGCATAATGTCATTAAATATTCAGAGCTTTTTTAAATAAAGTTTTCCAACTGTATGCGAGCTTTTTGTCTGCCATATTCTATAATTTCTTCAGCCTTATAAAAATCAAATGTTTGTGCAGTATCTTTGGGTATTTCGATGAGTATATCAGGTTTGTGCTTTTCTATGCTAAGCGATGCAATTTGGGAAACCATAGCTGATGTGGTTGATCTCAATAAAGAAAAATACCCCAGGCTTCTACGGTTTCGTGTTTGATTTAATCGTGAAAAAACATCAAACAATTGCATAATATCGGTTGCTTTATTTTCCCGGGCAGCGTTTGCCAAAGACTTATGATTGCTGTTATCCTGTTCTGAATAAACCGGATTACTGTTAAGATTTACTGCTACAAGTAAAGTACCGGGAGTTTTACTGACATATTCAAAAGGTAAGGGGTTTAATACTCCGCCATCTACCAGAAAACTATCTCCATATTCCATAGGAGTAAATAACGTAGGTATGGCAATGCTTGCCCTAATTGCTTTATAAAAACTTCCTGATGAAAAAGTTACTTCTTTTCTGTGTATAATATCAGTTGACACAGCAGTAAAAGGAATATTCAAATTTTCTATATTCACATCGGGGATAAAAGTCTTCATATTATCAAACACCCTCTCCCCTTTTAGCAACCCTCTGCCATTAAGACTGAAATCCATCAACCCCCATATGGTATGCCTGTCAAGTGATTTTACCCATTGCGAATATTCATCCAGCTTACCCATTGCAAAAAGTCCTCCCACCAGCGCTCCGATTGAAGATCCGCTTACAGAAGTAATAGTAAACCCACATGCAAGTAATTCTTCAATAACGCCAACATGCGCCAATCCACGCGCACCTCCGCTGGACAATACCAAAGCTACATTACGCCGTTTTTCCATAAAATTATTAACCGTTTCAACTAACCTTTTGTCTGATGGTTTCCAAATCCATAGCAAGATCTTTCATAAGTTCTTTGCCAATTTTAATAAGATTATTCACATGTGGAAGGATTTCCTGCTCAGTCAGACTGTTGTTTTTTAGTTTGATAAGAGAGTTTAATTCAACAGAGCCCTGAGTTACCTTAAGAATTCCGAACATATTCGACATTTTATGCACAACGGGGTAAACTGTACCAAATTCTTTGCGTTTTAAAACTGATTCCAGTGACAACAAATGTTCCCGTGTATCGCTTATAAAAGCTTCAATGATTATGATCAATGATTCTGTATCATTGCCTGTAAACCTTTTTAAACTTTCAATACTATAAAGCTTAGCTTTTTCATGATCTGAAACATTTACAGTGGAATGATTTTCAACAGCTGAAGGAAAAACCTTTGAATCCAGAATATTAGTGGACCCGGATAATAGCTCAAATATTTTATTCAACAACCGGTTTTCATCCACGGGTTTGGTAATATAATCATTGATGCCACAATCCAATATCTCTTTT
>CAYXIT010000176.1:0-4779 GCA_964465275.1 uncultured Bacteroidales bacterium
CCCGCCGATGATATAATGGATAACCTGGTATTTCATATTGGAATGGTTGAACTTTTCAGTTACTGGAAAGCCGCCTGCTCGCCCACCGTTCTTATTAAACCCTACAGACTTAAGCCTGCACAACGTGCCTGGTGGAAAAAGTTATACTTTCAGGGGTTGGGTGAGTTCTTTCATGTTAATAAGATTGAAACCGGTATGCATGACTTTATGTCATTTTCATTTGAAAAAAACACAAGTCCTGCGCCCAATGTATTTCGGATTGATCTTGATGATGCATTCCTTATTCCTGTCGGGGGAGGGAAAGACTCTGTGGTTACTTTGAGTATTCTTGGAAAAGATACACAAACATCTGCTGCCATGGTGATCAATCAGCGTGATGCCACTATTAACTGTATAAGTACAGCAGGATTAAATAAAAATACGTATGAAGTTAAAAGGACAATTGACCCCATCTTACTTGATCTGAATGAAAGAGGTTTCCTGAACGGGCACACTCCCTTTTCTTCGTTACTGGCTTTTTCAAGTGCCCTGGCAGCTGTAATTACGGGTAAAAAACACATCGCACTGTCCAATGAATCCAGTGCCAACGAAGCCACAATCCCCGGAACAAACATCAACCACCAATATTCAAAATCTTTTGAGTTTGAACAGGATTTCAGGTCATATCTTTATGAATTTATTAGTCCGGATATAAACTATTTCAGCTTTCTTCGTCCGCTGAATGAACTACAGATAGGTGCATTATTTTCGCGTAAAACTGAGTATTTTGATGTATTTAAGAGCTGCAATGTGGGAAGTAAAGCCGATACGTGGTGCTGTAATTGCCCCAAATGCCTGTTTACATTTATTATGCTTTCGCCTTTCATTGATAAGAGTGTAATGGTGAATATTTTTGGTGAAAATCTTTTTGAGAATGAAAAACTTGAACAAACACTTTACCAGCTTGCCGGACTTACTCGCGAAAAACCTTTTGAGTGCGTAGGAACCATTAACGAGGTAAATTCTGCCCTTGCCCATTTATGCGAAAGTAAAATTTATGATCCTCTTCCTTTTTTGCTTGAAAAGTATCAGAAGGCTACCAGTGGTATCAAATTTACCTCGTTGAAAGACCAGCTTAATTACTGGAATAGCTTTCATAGCCTTTTGCCTGCACCGGAAAAAATATTAAAGGAGTCAATTACTACGGTAAAACAACAAATCAAATGATCACCAGGGATATAAAAGAGTTCTTAACAGGTAAATTTGCCGGTAAAAAAATATGTATTCTGGGATTTGGCAGGGAAGGAAAATCAACTTACCGGGTTTTGAAAAGATATCTGGCTTCACCAGGGATTATAATAGCCGATTCAAATCCATCCTGCAATGATGAATTTACGAAAGAGTTCAGCAACACTGAAAATGTGTCGGTTATTTGTGGCGATCATTACCTTGACGCTCTGGCAGATTGTGATATTATGATTAAATCACCGGGCATCCCGTTCAAGAAAATAAAAGAAAAAGGTACGTTGCCACCCATAACATCTCAAACGGAAATATTTCTTGAACTATTCAGAGATCAGGTAATAGGTGTTACAGGAACCAAAGGGAAGAGCACTACGGTGAGTTTACTTTATGATATATTTGTTAACGCCGGGAAGGAGGTGATCCTGGGAGGAAACATAGGAATACCCCCCCTTGATTTTATTGAAAAGGTGAACGAGAATACCCTTGTTGTTTTTGAAATGAGCAGCCATCAATTGGAAAATATCAGGGTGTCGCCTTCAGTAGCCGTTTTACTGAATATTTTTCAGGAGCACCTTGATCATTACGAATCATATCGTCATTACCAACTCTCCAAATTCAATATTGCACGCTGGCAAAAGCCCGGCGATGTATTCATATTCAATGGTATGAGTGAACTGATCAGGAAGTTGCTTTCTGAAAATGATACGGCTTCCTTAAAGATGTTAATTCACTGCAACCAGGTTGATGAAACAGGAATTTGCTGCATGGATGATGATCTTATCATTAATGATGGTGCAGGTGAGATATGTATTGAAAATTTTTGTACGCAAAGGAAACTGCCCGGAGACCATAATCTCACCAATATTCTGGCTGCTGCAATGGCTGCCTGGATGAAGGGGGTGAGTCCGGAAAAAATCCAAAGCACCGTAGCATCATTTCATGGTTTACCACACAGGCTTGAGTTCGTGGGACAACGCAATGGAGCATTTTATTATAACGATTCAATAAGCACTATCCCCGAATCCACAATAGAGGCATTAAAAACTTTTCGGGGTGTGCATACCCTTTTACTAGGAGGTTTTGACAGAGGAGTTGATTATTCTCAACTGATCAACTGGCTGATAGAACATCCCGTTAAGGAAATTTTGTTCATCGGTAAGGCAGGAGCCAGAATGGCTCATGAGCTGGAAAAGCTTAACCCGGGAATATTAAAACAATTTATGCTGTTTCATGACTTTGAAAGTGCTGTTCAAACCGCATTCAGGCTAACCCCGGCCGGTAACATTTGCCTTTTATCTCCCGCAGCTGCCAGTTATGACATGTTCAGGAATTTTGAGCACAGGGGAGAAAAATTCAGGCAGATGATCTTTGAAACTGATGCATCTGCCTGATCATAAATGTTTGAAAATTCAGCCGTTTATTTCCCTTTTTTCTTTTGAGGTTTAACACCTACAGGATTGCTAACGGCTTTATTTCGAGGTCTGAGTTTTCCATAGGAACCCCGGAAAATCTTACCTCTTCTGGTTTTCATATCTCCTTTACCCATGGCAGAAAATTATTTGGTTTAACTTATGTTTAATCGATCTGTTAACAAATATAATAAAAAACGCCTTTTAATTTTTATCTTTTTCCAGTTCGGTTCTCATTCTTCCCATAAAGGTTCTGGGATTTTTAATGGTTTTCAAAGCAAAATTAATTAAGAGAGTCTCCTTTTCTTCTTCTGTTAGCTGCCAGTTTTTAACTTCACTTCTCATCCTTCTGCTAAGTTCATACAAACAAAGGGCTGCTGATACCGAGATATTGTAACTTTCGGTAAAACCATACATGGGAATTTTTACATAAGCGTCGGCATTATTAAGGGCATTATCAGTGAGTCCGTCACCTTCGTTACCAAATACCAGTGCTGTTTTTTGATCCAGCGGAAGCTGGGAGATAAGAACATCATTTTTGTGCGGACTTGTGGCAACAATGCGATACCCTCTCTTCTTCAGCTCTTTATAGCATTGTAAGGTATTATTCTTATTTTTATTGAATCTGTATAAATTGATCCATTTATCTGCTCCTACAACAATATCCTTATTCAATTCATAGCTGTTTCTGTTTTCAATAGTATGCAGGTCCTGTATTCCCATAAGTTCGCTGGTTCTTATAACAGCACTTGCATTGTGTGTCTGAAATATATCTTCAAGTACAACCGTGATATAACGGGTTCTTACATCAATTACATCATTAAATTTTTGCCATCTTTCTTCTGATATCATCTCTTTCAGATGCCCGAGGATATAATTGCGGGTATATTTGTCAAAATTCATGAAAGTTTGTTGTTAGATTTCAGCATGATGCCGATGGTTTTGTATAGAATACGACAGGCAATAATTCCATCGAGTGTGCTTGTTCCTGTTTCCACAAGATCAAAACCAATAATCTTCTTTCCGGAGAGTGCTATTTGTTCAAACAGGTATAGCACCTGGCTGTAGCTTAAGCCTCCGGGCACCGGGGTGCCTGTTCCGGGGCAATCGGCAGGCTGCAACCCATCAACATCAAAACTTATATATACCTTATCAGGAAGCTCTTTAATGATCTCATTGCAGATGTTTTTCCAGTTCTCACCTTCAAAAAGTTTACTATGAATATCTCTTGCGAAGAATGCTTTCATTCGTTGTGGATTCTCTTTTATGATCTCTGACTCCTGCGCACAGAAGTCGCGCAGCCCAACCTGTACAAACCTGCTTATCTGTGGTAATTGCATTGCGTTGTGCATAATGGAGGCATGCGAATGGGTAAACCCTTCATAAGCATCCCGCAGATCGGCATGTGCATCGATCTGCAGTAAGCCGAAGTCAGGGTTCTTCTCGGCAATAGCCCTGATAAGACCAAGAGGTGTGCTGTGATCGCCACCTATTATCACCGGTAGTTTGTTTTGTTCAAGGTAGCATAGCGATCGGGATTTGATCTGTTCGCAGAGCTCTTCGCAGGCACGATTGATCTCTTCTTTGATTTCATTGAATTCCGGATGATCTTCCTGCGACTCATCCTGTTCCAGCCAATGGATATATTTTTCAGCCAGGGGGCGCAATGAATTATTTCGACGCACCATCCGACCTGAAATTTTTTCCATGGCAATACCTGCTTTCCACAATCCGGGAGCAAACTCATCGTACAAGTCTATTTGTGATGATTGCATAAAAATATTTTGAGGGCCACCCGCCGTGCCTTCAAGATTCGAAACAGTTACATCCCAGGGTACCGGCATAATGACTACATCAGCATCTTCCACCGAAAAGGGCAGTCCGAAGATATTGGCATTGGTATTCCCTACTCCGTTGGGGTCAAAGTTTTTGATCTTTTCAGATTTTGTTTCTGTATGATTTGCCATAGTGCTTTTTTTATGCCAGATAAAAATATGTTTTTTTACGAAAGGTTGCAAGGAAATAATTTAATGGAATGACCAGATAGTGTGGTTTGCACAGATTAATTAAGAAGGACACAAAAAAACCCCGGATGAAATGTCCGGGGTTTTCAATAAAATATTACATGTGGTTATTTTACCACGTC
>CAYXIT010000177.1:0-3130 GCA_964465275.1 uncultured Bacteroidales bacterium
AAATATTTTAATATGTTCATCAAGGTTATTGTTTACTGATGTTTCTTCAATAGAAATACTGTCAATCATCATATTGCTATGGCTTACTTCAATCAATTCAAAAAAACTTGCAAAACCACACTCCATTGAAATAAGAGTAGGTTTCACTTCATAAGTAAACCAGATTGTATCTTTTACAAGGTGTGCAATTTCAGGTGGTGCCGGAAAATACAACAAAAAAGCTGTGGTATTTGCGGCAGCATTGAGTGGAAGTTCAATACGACTTACATCTCGCCGGTAATCATAAATGATTGAATCATTATTCAAACCGTGAATATAAATACTATCAATGGGTAATACCTGGGGTTCATCCTCCTCTTCGTCAACATAATAGAAACCCATTCTTACCGGAACAGTTTCCAGGTCTTCGCAGATTTCTTCATTAACACATGAAGGCAGGAATATCCATGAAAAGATTGCAGGTAGGATAAATTTTTTTATTTTATTCCATGAAATATAATTAACCGGTTCCATTCAAAATTGATTTAAGTCTCCCATCATCTGTAGCAACCAAAATTAGTAAAAAAACACCTACCTGCAATAACTGTATTTCATGCCACAATATTGCAGTCATCTATTTACTTCTACCTGCCCGATACAAAAATACGCAGGGGTATTCATTCCCCATTCCCCTGTATCTGATGAATTCAGGGTAAACCGAAGTTCATCAGCACCGGCAAAGTCTGACAGATCAATCCATTCCCATGTGTCAATTATGTAATCTTGTGAATTTTCATCGAAACGATAATCGGCCAGGTAAAATTCTGTTTCCATGCCTTCTATTTCAGATCCATCCTTAAATCCGGTGATTTTAAGTTTAAACCAGTCGGGATCGCTGCCATCCTCACCACCAAATTTTTTAGAAAAATCATCGCCATCGCGCATGGCAATAGCAGCATAGGTGTTATTTGTAGCGAACATTCCCCTGAAGGATTTGTCTTTGTTTTCATCGGTAAGTTTGATATGGTTCGTTTCATCAAATTTCGATACATACATTACCGCGTAGTTTTTATTTTCACCATAGCCAACGCCGGTAAATGCACTGTACTGGTTAATAAAACCCGGAGTTTCGTTATCAGTAATATTCGATACTGAGAAACCGCTCCAGGAACTCCATTCTTCATTAAATTTATTGGGGAAAAACAGATTGCCTGAAACAAATCCACCGCTTTGATCCGAGCCATTCCAGAAACTTTCCTCTTCAAGTTCCATTTCGCTGAAACCGGAAACCCATACTTCATTCCCATTGTTATCATTGTCATCCTTCTGGCAGGCACTAAATGCCATTGATACAAGTACAAGCAGTAACAAAAATTTCAGTTTCTCTTTCATTTTGTAGTTGAATTTTAATAATTAATAAAACTGCAATTAAAAATTGCAACGGATTTCCTTACCCGGGAAATGAAAGACAACCTCAGGGAAAAAACAAACACGGTATAATTAGGGGTTTTTAAATAATAACCTGTGTGTCTGTCGCTGCTTTTATCCCGAAAGCTGCAGATCATTCAAAAAGACATGGCAGGTCTTCTGACTTACTCCGTTGTTTTCAGCCTTCCCGTAACGCTTGTGACGCAACAGTGGCAAAGGGGAAAAACAACTTAAACAGGAGCTTACAGCAGCGGGAACTGTCCAGGATTTTCACCTGATTCCCTTTTCATTCATTTTACCTGGTGGGGCAAAACGAAACCATATCGGCAGCAAATGTAGAAAAAAATGTTTTGCAACATGTATGTTTTTTTTAACAAGGTTGTTGATAAGGGAGAAGGCAGGACGGAGACCGAAGTCGGGAGACCGGAGACCGGAGGCCGAAACAACTACCGGCCAACTCCCCCTGTCGAAACCCAAAGGGTGCGACGGAGGTTCCCCCTGTCAGGGGGTAAGGGGGGTGTGGGAGGCATGGATATAATCAAATTACTCCGGGCACGAACTTAAAGTCGTACCCGGAGGTTTTCTCTGCGTATCACTGGGTATCTCCATCTCCGCGGTTTCAAAAACAAAGATCTTCACTTAACCACCACCTTCCCCGCCCGCAGCAAGTTTTGCCCGGTCATGATGTATACCAGGTATATGCCGGGGCTGAAGTTTTCAAGGGATACATTTAGGCTGTTGCCGGTAAAACTTTGGGTAAGTATGCCGTGGCCCTGCATATCGCTGATGAAAAGTGTTTTGTGCAGGTGCTCAATGGCCGGCCGTTGTATGCTGATGTGCAACCTGTCAGATGCCGGATTGGGGTACATGCTGATATACGACTCCCATTCCCACTCGGGTACATTATCGCTCAGGTGGCAGCCCGGCTCATAGCAACCATGCTCATCAAGCGGGATAAACAAATCCATGCGGAATAATGGATCCCAAAGGTAGTTTGGAGGATAATAGGGAGATGTAATTCCGCTGAAATCAAGACAAACCAATGAGCCCCCCAGGAAAATTCCACTTTCGGCATTTAGTATATCAAAAAGCCAGACCCGATTATTTGCATATATATAATTTTTCTTGTCAATTTCAAAGATCCTGGCCCAGAGGGGTTCAAGGTTTTGATCCAGTTTTACAAGAAAACCTCTGCCAAATGTTCTTTTATTATCTGAATATTGTTGCCCCGTTATA
Organism: uncultured Bacteroidales bacterium; assembly: GCA_964465275.1. Classification (GTDB taxonomy): domain Bacteria; phylum Bacteroidota; class Bacteroidia; order Bacteroidales; family UBA7960; genus SKVR01. The sequence goes on from CAYXIT010000177.1 coordinate 2,644, forward strand.
AGGTAAGTATCATCGGGGTTGCGGATTATCCGGTAAGGGATAAACCAGGGGTAGGCATTTTCAGGGTCTTCCAGATCATGACCAATAGCTGACGGACCTTCAAACGTGTACACAAAGGCATTCAGGAAATCGGTAAGGTTCTTTTCTTCCAGGATGTTGCCATCATGGTCGCGGATCTGCAGGTGCATGCCGGTATGTTCGTGGAAAATGATTTCGTTGAAATACGACAGGTTTTCGCAGCAATCGTCCAGGGCAATTACAATTTTGTCTTCCTGCCAGGGAGCCATGGTTGCGCTGCTGTTCATCCCTTTGTTTTTCCAAATTTCATCCTGAATTTTTAACAATGACCTTTCGATAGGTTTTCCATAATTAATATGAATATGCCTGAGCGTGGGATCAGCATCTTCGTAGGCTGCAATCACTTTTTCAAAGTCACTATCATGGCTGTTTATTAGCAGATGATATGGGCTTGGGTAAAACCCTTCAA
>CAYXIT010000177.1:3140-4753 GCA_964465275.1 uncultured Bacteroidales bacterium
CGAATTTAAACAATCTGTTTTTCCATTTCCCATATGGATTTGACCCGCTTGTGTGCGTATAATAAACCATACTGACAAGATAATTTTTATCGGAAGCAATTTGAAAATCATAAATATCAGCTATCCATCCATACTGATAACCAAATTCGGTGCTCCAACGGATATTGAACAGGCTGTCGGTTTCCATGATCTGCTGGTTGCTGGGGCTGGATTTGTGAAACCCTATGATCAGGGTATCGGGGGCCACCTCATGGATAAGGGTAACAGCACCAAAAGCAGGTACAGCTTCCAGGGTATCAATGCGCAAGAGGCTGTCCAGTTGCGGATTGAAAGTAAAGATCATGGGATGGACCAGGGGGTGTAATGTGTCATCCTTACCGGTTTCAAATTCAAACTTAAACTTTTTGATGATACCGGTCTTTTCCGCAGACATTTTTTGGGATGGTTTTTCCTTGATGTTTTGTAAATCCCCAATAGATTGAATAACAGTGCCTTGACCGCCCATAAGAAAATTACCGTTAGCCAATTGATGCACCTGATGTTTGCTTGGTGAATAAATAGCTTCTGCCATACTGATCCAATCTGTATCACTGATATTGAAATTAAAGGAATTAAATAAGTCCCCATTCTTATCAAAATGGTGAAGATTAATTGTATTTTGCATTACCATCGTTTCATTTACATAACCGTAATCTCTGCTTACAAAAACCATTGACGTATCCAGAAGTATGATGGGATCTCCTTTTATACCCGGAACCAGTGTCCAGTAGTCGTTAAATTCTTCTTCAAACTGGGCAAGCAAAAGTTGGGGAAGAAAGAGCAGAGAGAGAAATAATGTTTTCAGATAAAATGTATGGTTCAATATTAAATTCATTCGTGTTGGAATTTGATTTTTAGAAAAGTGTTATTTGGACGTTGAGCCTGTCGAAACGACTTATGTCTATTTAGAGTGTTATGCGCTTCGACAAGCTCAGCGTCCGGGTAAAAAATGACTTTTATGTTACATCTAATTTAATCATTTAGTGGTTTTATTTAATCACTACAAAGGAAAGGGATTTTCTGATATGATTACCACTGATCAGGGTAGCGGTATAGGTGCCGCTTCTCAATTGTGTGAGCGGGTAAATTTGCTGATCGCACTGATTGCCGGCCTGTACCGCATCCAGAAGTACACCTGCAGCATTGCGAATTTCGATTACCCCTTTCATTTGGGGTGAGTCGAAGCACCAGTCAAGGGTAATGTATTCTCTTGACGGGTTGGGATACAGCCTGAAAGTGAACTCTTCGTCCATTTCGGGGATCAAAGGCATGGTTTGCTGATGAGCCGGTTCCGATTTCAAAACCACATCGGGATAAAGAATGGGCTCTTCATACTCAATGGCTTCATTGAGCAACAGCAGCGAAAGTGCTTTGCCTGCTATCCTGGGTGTAGCATCCAGGTAGTTTTCCAGTTCCTGCAGGGCAACTTCGGGCAGACCGGTGTAGCCGGGGTGTTCTTCCTAGTCCCACTGGGACAGCCAGTTGTAAAAGCCCAGCTTATCTTCATGGGCATTCCACAAGGCTTCATCTGAAAGGTCATAGTTTTGTTCAATCTGGCCCAGCAGTTGCATTCC
>CAYXIT010000178.1:0-4171 GCA_964465275.1 uncultured Bacteroidales bacterium
TTGTAGTAAAACCCGACTCCATCTTCCAGGTATTGCCCTTTTACTATCAAATTGTCAATGACTACATTTATAGATCGGTCTTCGTTACCAGGTTCATATTGTGCATTATTAGCAGAAAAGTTGATTAATGCTCTTATATGACCAGTGGCGGGGCCGGTAATAGAGATTGGTCCCGAAGGGGTTTGAATGGTAAAATGGCTTAATTGCACATCGCCACCCACAAATTTAACCAGATCGTGGGGTAGGTTTTGATCCCATAAAGCCTGTGCATCCAGGTTATTCATGGCCGTGATGTAAGTTTTATTTTTTCCGGCACCTTTAAATGAACCATAGAAATCCCGGATTTCAAGAAATCCCAGGTGATACTCTCCCTGGCACAATTGCACCACCGAGCCCGGTCCGGCAGCTTTAGCATTGTCAAAAGCCTCTAAAATGGCTTGTGTGTCATCAATACCGGTGGGCGTTACAACAAAGACTTCCCCGGCAAAACCTACTTTCAGATCAATTGGCTGATCTTCTTCAATTACAATCTCATCCTTGTTACAGGCCGAAAAAATGCAGATGCACGCAAGGATGAAAGAAATCATTTTCAATGTTTTCATAATTTTTGATTTTTAGGTTTGATGAAAGAGAACTGGAAAATATTCAGTCTCATTTTTTATTTTTTGATAGGAGTAAATTTATTGTTTAATCAAAGCTTTTGCATATCAAATTAAAGTCAATACTTTTGGTGTTTAGTCAATTATTAAAAATTTCAGTCAGCATATTTCAAATTTGAAGCAGTTTTCTGACTCGATTTTAAACCTTACATTTCATGCTAAAATTCATTTAGGTTTGCGACAAATTTTGGTATTATTTTTATTATTACTCAGCTAATCAGCGCAGAAAACCTATCTTTGCACTGTTTTTTAAAAAGCTGAAAATATTATGAGTTTATTGATTGTTGGCACCGTTGCATTTGATGAAGTAGAATCTCCATTCGGGAAAACCGGAAAGATCCTTGGTGGTGCCGGAACCTATATTGGCCTTGCAGCCAGTCATCTTACCGATAATATTGGTATAGTATCGGTAGTAGGTGGCGATTTTCCACAGGAATACATCAACCTTTTCAAAGAGAGAAACATTGATACCAGCGGATTACGCGTTGTTAAAGAAGGAAAAACCTTTTTCTGGGCAGGACGCTATCATGAAAATATGAATATGCGCGACACCTTGGTAACCGACCTTAATGTGCTGGCCGATTTTGACCCCGTGGTGCCTGAGCACGCCCGCAGCAGCAAATACCTGATGCTGGGAAACCTTACCCCTGCTATCCAGCGGAGAGTGATTGAGCAAATGGACCCACGCCCAGAACTTATCGTTATGGATACAATGAACTTCTGGATGGATACAGCCCTGAAAGATCTGGTAGATGTGATATCAATGGTTGATGTTTTAACGGTTAATGACGAGGAGGCTCGTCAGCTTTCGGGTGAGTATTCGCTGGTAAAAGCGGCAAAAAAGATCCTTACCATGGGACCGCGTTTCCTGATCGTAAAAAAGGGAGAGCATGGTGCTTTACTGTTCCACGAAAACAAGATCTTTCATGCTCCTGCCATGCCTCTCGAAGATGTATTTGACCCCACCGGTGCAGGCGATACCTTTGCCGGCGGATTTATGGGATATATTGCCAAAACAAACGATACCAGCTTCGAAAATATGAAGCGCGCCATTATTTACGGATCTGCCATGGCAAGCTTTACCGTGGAAAAGTTTGGAACCGACAGGCTTACAGAACTTAACCCGGAAGATATAAAAAAACGACTCAATGAATTTGTCAACCTGGTTAACTTTGAAATTTAAGGTGTTTTTTGTTTATCCTTCATAGTTTTTTCATAACTTTAGCAACTTTTTTCAAAGGGAGATAACGCCTGAAAAACAAACTTTTTCACCAAAGCATAATACCGAAATCAATCCAAAATAATATCGAATTGTAAAATAATTCCAGTTCATAAAATTAAATTAACAATGAAAGTATATCAAACGAACGAGATTAAAAACATTGCGCTGGTGGGTGGTACCAAATCGGGTAAAACCACCCTGGCGGAAGCCATGCTTTTTGAGGGCGGCGTAATCAACCGCAGAGGATCTGTTGACGATAAGAACTCCGTTTCCGACTACAGGGAAATAGAACTTGAGCGTCAGGCTTCCGTTTTTTCAACCGTGTTGTATTCCGAATTTGAAGGAAAGAAGATCAATATCATTGACACTCCGGGTTTTGACGATTTTATCGGCGAGGTAGTTGCTGCCCTCAAGGTGGCCGATACCGCCGTTATGATGATAAACGCACAAAACGGTGTGGAAGTGGGAACCGAGATCAGCTGGCGCCAGATCAACCGTCTGGAAAAGCCCGTAGTATTCCTGCTCAACCAGCTTGACCATGAAAAATCGAACTTCGATGAATCACTCAGGCAACTGAAAACTCAGTTCAGCGACAGGGTTATCCCTGCGCAGTTTCCCGTAAATGCAGGACTGGGTTTCGATAGTGTTGTGGATGTGCTGGAAATGAAAATGTACAAGTTTCCCAAAGATGGTGGAAAACCGGAGATCAGTGACATACCCGATGCTGAAAAAGCCAGGGCGGAAGAGTATCAGAATGCCATTATCGAAGCTGCCGCTGAAAGTGATGAGCAGCTTATGGAAAACTTTTTTGAAAATGGTACGCTCTCTCCTGAAGAACTGTCGCAGGGTATCAAGCTGGGAATTTCCACACGTACCATGTATCCTCTTTTCTGTGCCACAGCAAAACATAACCAGGGTGTTAACCGGTTTATGCAATTTATTGTAAACAGTTTACCTGCCCCGAATGAAGTAATAAAAGAAAAAACCACCGAAGGAAAAGAACTTAATTTTGATCCTGCAGGGCAACCCACCGCATTGATCTTCAAAACTGCCATTGAGCAGCACCTTGGTGAGATATCCTACTTTAAGGTGTATGAAGGAACAATCAATGAGGCTGCTGACCTGGTAAACAGTTCTACTGATGCAAAAGAAAGACTTTCGCAGCTTTTTATCACTGCAGGTAAAAACCGCCAGAAAGTAGAAAAAGTGTTTGCCGGTGATATTGCTGCTACTATTAAGCTAAAGGAAAGCCGCACAAATACCACGCTTACCACCAACAAAAACCAGGGTCTGAAGGTTGCTCCTATCGTATTCCCCGATCCTAAGATACGTCAGGCTGTAAAAGCCAAGAATACATCAGACGAAGAAAAACTGTCGGGTGTACTCAAAGAGATGAATAACATCGACCCCACATTGCTTTATGAGCAATCCAAGGAGCTCAGGCAGGTGATACTGTCAGGTCAGGGTGAATTACACCTGAATGTGGCCAAATGGATGATTGAAAATATAAGCAAAGTAGCTATCGAATTTCTGCCACCCAGGATACCTTATCGTGAAACCATTACCAAAAGCGCTAAGGCAACATACCGCCACAAGAAACAATCAGGTGGTGCCGGGCAGTTTGGCGAGGTTCATATGATGATTGAGCCTTATTACGAAGGAATGTCTAACCAGACCGAATTCCCGGTTCGGGGACAGGATATTCACGAACTCGATTGGGGCGGAAAGCTGGTATTTAACAGCTGTATCGTGGGTGGATCTATTGATGCACGCTTTATGCCTGCCATCCTGAAAGGTATTATGGAGAAAATGGAACAAGGTCCGCTTACCGGCTCCTATGCCCGCGACATCGTGGTAAACATCTATGACGGTAAAATGCACCCCGTTGACTCCAATGAGATCTCCTTTAAGCTGGCCGGTCGGAATGCTTTCCGTGAAGCGTTCAAAAATGCAGGCCCTAAGATCCTTGAGCCTATTTATGATGTGGACGTTATGGTACCCGAAGAAAAAATGGGTGATGTAATGACTGACCTGCAGGGTCGTCGTGCCATTATCATGGGAATGGACTCTGAAGGAAACTACCAGAAGATCAAAGCCAAGGTTCCCCTGGCCGAACTCAACCGCTATTCCACTGCACTCAGCTCACTGACCTCCGGCCGCGCATCGTATACCATGAAATTCAACGAATACGCCCCTGTTCCGGCCGAAATCCAGGATAAGCTGCTGAAAGAATACGAGGAGGCGCAGAAGGAGGAGGAGTAGGCGGTTAGCAGTCGTTAGTCGTTAGTCG
>CAYXIT010000178.1:4181-4751 GCA_964465275.1 uncultured Bacteroidales bacterium
ATTATCATGGGAATGGACTCTGAAGGAAACTACCAGAAGATCAAAGCCAAAGTTCCGCTGGCAGAAATGAACAAGTTCTCAACCACGTTGAGCTCACTCACCAGCGGACGCGGTATGTACGGCATGAAGTATGCCGAATACCAGCAGGTACCGGCTGACGTGCAGGACAAACTCCTCAAAGCTTACGAAGCAGAACAGGAAGAAGAAGATTAGTCTTCTGCCTGCTTGTTATATCAAACCCCGTTGTGCTCTGGTGCTTCGGGGGTTTTTTTTTTTACCGCTGAGACGCCTGGGGTTTAGCTTAATGAGTTATTTGGTTATCGGAGCGAAGCGGAGATCCCGAGAGCTGAAAGCGATTCGGGAATGGGTTATTAGGTTATTAAGAAAATGAGAAAATGAGAAAGTGAGAAAATGGGAAAATAAGATTTTTTAATACTCCACGCAGAGTCGCAAAGGTTTCGCAAACTTCGCAAAGTGATTTTTTTAGTTTCGGTTCCCGAATCGCTGATCGCTCTCGGGATCCCGAATTCTTTTAGTCTCGGGATTTCACTTCGTTCAACTTGGGCTGTC
>CAYXIT010000179.1:0-407 GCA_964465275.1 uncultured Bacteroidales bacterium
CAGATAAAATACTTTTGGTCGCTGATCGCATTAAGTGATATTTTCCACTTTTTACCTGCAAAATAAGCACCTCCTCCTCTACCCGCAAGCATGCTTTCTTCAACCAGATCACAAACCTGCGAAGGAGTGTACCGGGTTATGGTATCAGCAAATGCCTGATATCCGCCCCTGGCAATGTATTCTGAAACTGACACCGGATCAGTTATGCCACAATTAGCCATCAGTATTTTTTTCTGATGCTTGTTAAAATCAAGCTCATCAAGGAAAGGTACTTCTTCCCATGGTTGATGAATAGAACTGCGGTATTGCCCAAGTACCATATCAGGAGGAGCATGGTTATTAAGTATATCATCAAGCAGCTCGGGAGCCATTTCTGCCTTTATATTTCTGAAAGAAATGCGGGCTTT
>CAYXIT010000179.1:556-4660 GCA_964465275.1 uncultured Bacteroidales bacterium
TATAGGTTTTCGCAGCACCTGCTGCAATACCACAGGTAGCCGTACCCACATAAATGAGAGACCTCGTTATCCTGTCGCGCCCGATTTGAGATAGCTGTTTACTGATATCAGGATCTTTGTCGCGATCAGGATTGATTAAAACCTTTTTTACAAGGAATTCTTTTACCGCATTTCGATCATTGATCTTCATAGATACTATTATGGTTTTCCCTGAAATGGTTCAGAATGTCTTTTATAGAATCGGTTGACAGTTGTGTAAAATACTCACCGTTTATTTCTATAAGTGGTGCCAATCCACATGCGCCTATACAGGAAACAACTTCCAGGCTGAACAGGCCGTTTTTGTCAGTTTCTCCATTGCTGATCCTGAGAATTTTTTCCAGTTCTGAAAGAATATTTGAAGAACCGGCAACATGGCAGGCGGTACCATGGCAAAGCCTTATATGAAACTTTCCTTTAGGCCCGAAACGAAAATTATCATAAAAGGTAGCAACACCATATATTTTATTCACTGAAATGTTAAGATAATTACCCACCTCAATAATCAACTCTTCCGATAAATAGCCAAACTTATCCTGGATGCTGTGTAAAAGAGGTATGAGATCATCCCTTTGTTTATTGGGATAACTTTCAAAAATGGGACTTAATTTGGTGTCCATAATTCAGGCTGCTAATTTTTTAACAATAATAGGAACAAATCAGGGAAATAAAAAAAAATTTTGATTTTTTATTGCTTACATATCTATTATCCCTGTTTTCCACAACTACAAATATAACCAAAAAATAACTTCTGCACCCAATGTAACTGGCATATAATCAGCATTAAATGCTTATTGTTATTTAGATTAATTATGAAGAAGAGCAATAAAGTTTAAGATGTTATCAAATTAACCTCTTATATCATTACAAATCTTTATTTTTGTTCTTAAATAGTAAGCAGAAATTTGAATTCTGATATTCTGAGAAATAGATTTATATTTCACATCAAATGTGCAAAGTTTTTCAGAAACTGTAAACTAAACAGAGTATAATGACCGAAAAACCTCAGACAATAGTCATATGCATGGGAAGTAGTTGTTTCTCACGGGGCAACAGAAATCTTGTGCGCATGATCCAGGATTTTCTAAAGGAGGAAAAACTGGAAGATGAGGTAACTCTCAAAGGCGCACATTGCATGTCGAAATGCGATAAAGGACCTGTTATGAAAATCAATGAAGAAGTAATTGTAAATGTTACTGATGAAAATCTTACCGACTTGCTGGCAGAGAAACTTTTAAATTCTTAACATTCATACAATACTTTTATTTAAACCAGGTAAAATAAAAACATGCAACTAATAAATATTGACCTTGCAAAATGTAATCAATCCCATGCATGTATCAGGGCTTGTCCTGTACAGGCCATTACAGTATCTAAAAATAATGAAAACCCTGAGATTAACCATGACAGATGCATAGGATGCGGAAGCTGTTTGCATGTTTGTCCGGTAAATGCCGTATCATATGTTAACTCAACCGCTGAAACTTTCAAACTTCTTGAATCAGAGAAAAAGGTAGCTGCAATTGTTGATCCCAGTATAAGCGGTGAATTTCCCGATATTACCGATTACAGAAGATTCGTAGACATGATACGAACACTGGGGTTTGATTATGTGAATGAAGTCTCTTTTGGTGTAGACCTGGTGGCAAAAGAATACCATAAATTGTTTACAAATTTTAAAGGAAAGTATTATATCAGTGCAAATTGCCCGTCAATTGTGTCTTACATGGAGAAATTTTATCCGGAAATGGCAACCAATCTAAGTCCTATTGTAACACCTATGACGGCCACTGCTATGGTAGTGAGAAAAAAATTTGGTCTTGATATTGGAGTAGTTTACATCGGACCCTGTGTTTCGGCAAAAGATGAAGCAAACAGACATAAAGGAAATAAAAAAGTGGATGCAGTACTTACTTTCCATGAATTGCGGCAAATGTTTCATGAGAAAAACATAAAGGAATCGACAGTTGAATATTCTGATTTTGATGAGCCCATAGGCTACCTGGGATCACTTTACCCTCTTAGCAAAGGTATTTTAAATGCTGCTGGTATATCGGAAAATATGATGGAATCACCAGTACTTACTACCGATGGAAAATTTAATATAATGGATGCCATCGATGAATTCAGTCAGGGACCCGAAGTACTGAAAAAACACTTCAATCTGTTTTACAACAAAGGCTGTCTTATGGGCCCCGGAACCACGCCCGACGACCGAAAGTTTTTGAGAAAAACACTTGTTATAGACTTTGCAAAAAAGAGATTAAAAAACTTCGATAAGGAAAAGTGGCAAAAAAATATGAATTACTTTTCCGATCTTGATCTTTCAAGAACCTTTAAAACAGACGATCAGCGGCTTGAAATTCCATCAGATGAAAAAATTGAAGAAATTCTTAAGTCAGTTGATAAATCAATCGATGAAAAATCATCATGCAATGCCTGTGGATTCAGAAGCTGCCGTGATTTTGCCATTTCCGTAAGTCAAGGCCTTGCCAAACCCGATACATGCCTGACCTATTCCCTGAAAAATAAACATGATTTCATCAAAACACTAAAAGCCAACAATGAAAAGCTAAGGAAAAGCCAGAAGGAACTGGAAGAAAATGAAAAGCTTCTTAAATCAGATAATCAAAAAATAAAAACCCAGTCAGAAACCATTTCCTCTCTGCTGCATAACCTTCCATCAGCGGTGGTTATTGTTGATGAAAAACTTAAAGTAATTGAATCTAACAGTTCATTTATCAACATATTAGGTGAAGATGCCGAAATGATAAATGAAATAATTCCCGGACTCATTGGAGCGGATCTAAAGACGTTACTGCCTTATAATATTTACAACCTTTTCAATTACGTGCTTCAGAAAAATGAAAACATACTCGGAAGAGATATAAACTTTAATGAAGGTTTACTTAACATAAGTGTATTCTCACTTAAGCCCAATAAAATTGTGGGAGCTGTTTTCCGTGATATGTATGTAGCCGAAGTAAGACAGGAGGAGATCATCAACCGCGTTACCGAGGTAATTGATGAAAACCTTAAGATGGTGCAGCAGATAGCCTTTTCTCTGGGTGAAGGTGCATCGAGTACTGAAAAAATGCTCAACTCTATCATAGAAACCTATAAAAAGGTTAAGAAAAATGACTGATCTTTTTTATAAACCATTCATAGTCATACTACATATTAATGGCTAAATATATTCTGGTTCATGGATAATTCCTTTTTCATAGAAGTTGGTGTATTGCAAAAAAACCATATCGGCGAGCGTATCTGCGGTGATGTTTTTCTTACACGCAAAATAAAGGAAGAAAACAGAACTGTTATTGTTTTATCGGATGGGATGGGCCATGGTGTAAAAGCCAATTTGCTGGCCACTTTAACAGCCACTATGGCAATAAATTTTACTGCCGAGCATAAGGATGTGCATAAAATTGCTGAGATCATAATGAATACTCTTCCGGTTTGCAGTGAAAGAAAAATCAGCTATGCCACATTTACTATTATTGATATTGAAGATAATGGACAGACAACCATAATCAATTATGATAATCCTGAATGCATTATTGTTCGTGATAATGAAGAATTTAAGCCCGACTGGCATACAATAAAACTCGACAATAAAGATAAAAGGAGTAATGAAATACAAGCCTGCACTTTTAAAGCTTTAAAGGAAGACCGCATAGTAATGCTTACAGATGGAATAACCCAGAGCGGTCTGGGAAAAGGAAAATATCTGCTTGGTTTCGGATGGGATAATACTCGCGATATGGTATTATCACAAATTACTGCTCACCCTGATATATCAGCGACCAGGCTTGCATCGGTAATTGTTAATCGTGCTCATAGTAATGATGAATACCAGTCAAAAGATGATATAAGCAGTGTTGTGGTGTATTTTCGTAAGCCAAGAAAATTGCTTCTCTGCTCAGGGCCCCCGTTTGATAAAGAAAGAGATGAATACCTTGGTAATAAGATTAAAGAATTTAATGGCAAAAAGATCATTTGCGGAGGTACAACTGCCGATATTATTTCAGAAAAATTAAACATACCCATTGAAGATACACTGGA
>CAYXIT010000180.1:0-4653 GCA_964465275.1 uncultured Bacteroidales bacterium
GATCACTATATGAGCCTGAGGTTCGCCAAATTGAGTTCTCAGTTGATTCAGAACTGATACGGAGTTTTTTCTTCAATTTTGAAGGTGGAATTTTGCGGGTAGATTCTGATCAGGAAACATTTGCATACAAATCATCGGGTTACTTTTTACGCGCAGGTACCGATTTCAATCTTTTAGGAAGAACCACACCCGAACAAAAGGATCTTGTTCTTATAGGCCTTCGATATGGATACAGTTATCTGAACCATGAATCACCATATTTTTTTCTCGAAAATCCTTACTGGGGAAATTATTCCGGTAGCATTGATCCTTCAGGTTATCACGCACACTGGTTTGAGTTGACCGGTGGAGTGCGCACGGAAGTATTCAGAAACCTGTTCATTGGATGGACTTTGCGGACCAAAGTACCACTATTTAAAACTGCTGACCCTGAAATTGAACCCTATTACATTGCCGGATTAGGCTACGGCAAACTCAATGCGCCGGTTATGGTGCATTTCTCAATGTATTATTATTTTGGATTGTAACTGGTGAAGACTATTTGTGGGTTGCCTTGATGTATTCAAGCAGTATGGCATTTAGTTCGGATAAACGTGTTTCTGAAATGTGTAGCTTTTCATTCATGCGTTGTAATTCAAAGTTCTTTTCTCCGATGGTATGATAGGCCTTCTGTGCGTCATCTCGGGCTGCTTCAAGTTCTTCAATCAATTCTTTCAATTGCGAAACATCCTTAAAAATACAAAATAACCCTTGAAATCCATTACCCTTGCTATCAGTCTGAGGTGTGATGGTTATACTAACATGCTTTTTTTTGTTTGTTGCGGTAGATACAGATGTTTCGAGTACTGCTCTGTCACCCGGATTTAATTTACCTGCCACATCCATAATTCTCTTCATTTCTTCCGGTGATGAAATAAATTCTGAAAGATTTTTATCTACCATGTGATGACTTTCAAAAATTTCAGTCATTGCATTATTGGAAAAAACAAAATCGTATGTAAGATCAATTATTGCTATACCCTCCCCCAGTTGCTCGATCAGGTTACGTAACTTTTCCTCCCTATCGGTAAGTGCAAGAGCCATATGCTTTATTTCTGAAATATCTTCTCCTACAAGGACAAATGAACGTTCATTTCTGATTCCATAAACCGGACTTAAACTGCCATACAGCCAGATTCTTTCACCATTTCTGTGTCGAAGTGAGTATTCACCTATCCATTTTGTATTAGTTCTAAGTGCATTTTTAATTCCTGGATTTTCAAGTAAGTTACAAAGCGCATTGATTCCTGAGTGAAGAGATTTTCCAATTAACTCATTCTCATTATAACCAGTAAGTTTAGTAAATCTTGAATTTAGAAATTCTATACGGGATTTTGTGTCGGTTATCACAAACAAACTTTCACTCTGGTTAATGGCTTCATAAAGCTTGGAAATTGTCTGGTCCTGGTACCTTAGCTTCTCTTCCAATCCTGCAGGCTGACTTTTTTCACTTTTATGCCAATCATATTCAGACCCGGCAATTACATCCTTCACAGAAAATTTAGCCATAGGATCAGGCTGTGCCACATTTTCTCTTTTATTCAAGATCTCCTTTTTCATCAAGTTGTCTTACACTTATATTTTTGGTGTAATTGTAAATACGATATAAATATCCTGAAAATTCTTTTTTTAAAGACGTGAAATCAAATATTACCTTTCCGGAATTTCTAAATAATATATTAAAAAAAAATTTAGTCTTATCATTAATTGGCTTTAACCCAGCTAATAATAGTTTTGATGAATAAACTAAAATCAAAAAGTTATTAACAATAGACAAAACACGCAAATAATTGATTATCATGTATTTAGGCATTTACCGGGTCAGAAACATGAAATTATAGAGCTCCTAAACCACCCTGTACCAATACTTTTTTTATTTTTGAATGCCACTAACGAGAATAAACCTTGAAATTTGCTGTAAAACAATACCAAACATTGTTTTTTTGTATTCTGATTTTCATTGCCTTTCTTGAGCCACTTATGGCCCAACCGGGTATACCTACAATGATGAATTATCATCACTCAGAATACAGGGCTGAAACACAAAACTGGTCTGTTGTTCAAGATAACAGGGGCCTGATTTATGTGGCCAACTTAAGCGGAATTCTCGAGTTTGATGGTGATAGCTGGAGGTTGATCACACTTCCTGGAAACAATTTCGTAACATCACTCGGTATTGACAGCCAGGGTATTATTTATGCCGGAAGCCATGGAGAATTCGGGTATCTGAAACCCGATACAAATGGATTCCTTCAATACAATTCATTGCTGCACCTTTTTCCTGCTGAACACAGAGATTTTTCTTACATATGGCAGATTGAAGCCACCCCGAAAGGAATATTCTTTTCAAATTATGATAACCTTTACCATTTAAAGGATGATACAGTTACAGTCTGGGAATATAGCAGATACAGTAGTATTTTCAATAGTGACGGTAGAATCCTGATATTTAACCATAATAATCCATCAGAACTTCTTTATCTGAAAGATGATTCACTTGTTAAAATACCTGGTAGTGAATTACTTGAAAATTACAGGATCAAAGGCATTTATCCTTTCGACTCTGAAAATCTTTTGATTTACTCTGATAATAAGGGATTTGCTACCATTCCTGATCCATTTACAAATAAAGATAAAAAACTGGTTGCAAAACCATTGACACGTCAAAGTGTATCTGGATTTTTGAAAAAGAACAAGTTTACTTATGGCAAAAGGTTAAAAAACGGGCATTATGCTTTTGCCACTCTCAAAGCAGGTATCATTATTATGGACAGCACCGGAAGTGCAGTTAATATGCTGAATAAAAATATGGGATTGCAAAATGAAACTGTAAACTTCTTGTATGAAGACCGGGACAAAGTTTTATGGCTTGCTCTTGATAATGGAATTAGTTCGGCAAACATGAATCTTCCTATTCAGTTCTGGAATAGCAAATCGGGTATCAAGGGATCTGTATTGAGTATTGCAGAATTTAAAGACTATATCTATGCGGGCACATGGCAGGGTCTGTACAGGATGGATAAAGGACACAACATGGATGATATGATCTTATCAGAAACCGGATATATCTCAGGAAAATTTGAAAGTGCTTCAAACATTACGGGTATTACCTGGCACCTGAATACTTTGATACCAGGCAATGATGATAATGCCGCATTACTGGTTTCTGGCAGCGACGGGCTTATCTTCATTGATCAAAATCATAAATCAAAAGTTATTGAACAAGGATACTTTTACTACAGTCTTCAATCGAAAGAATCTCCTGAGATTATATTGGCCGCCGGTTCCAACGGATTATTTGTTTTTCATTTGTCAGGTAAGAACAGTAATTCTATCAGAAAGATTGCCGAATTTCCTGATTTCAAATACCTGGAGCCCTATAAAATAACTGAAGATCATAATCTTATGTTCTGGATTACTCACCGCAGCAATGGTATATCCCGGATAGATTTATCAGGACTTTCATTCTCAGATCATTTATCAACCAATGATATTAAAAATAATAGTGAACTAATTGATATCGATCATTTTGATTCAAAACAAGGCTTACCTGAAAATATCAGAATAGAAGTATTTAATTATGGTAATAAAGTTCTATTTCTCAGTGAAAATGGAGTATTTACTACTACAGGCAATAGTAGTTTCAATGAAGATGAGTATTTTAAAAGCATAAGCTTTCATGTTGATTATCTTTTAAGAAAATTTATTTCTGTAAGATTTATCAAAACCTGCACTAATAATTGCTTGTGGATGCAAATATATGATAAGCGCACAAGAGAGAAGAAAGTTGTTCAGTTGAATTATGACCATAATAAAAATCATTTCACATTAAATAATAATCGTTTCAATTTTCTTTCCGGACATACAATCGATGACATCTTTTTTGATAAAAAAAATAATGCATCCTGGATCGCTGCTGATGATTTTATCTATAGATATGATAATAACAAAAACCTTCAAAGAAATAATTTCAAATGTTTGATTCGTAATATTTCGGTAAACAAAAAGCCATATTTTGGGGGGAAGACCCGCAAATCTGAAAAAATGAATAAAATTACCAACAGGGTAAAATCTGGTGTGTCGGGTTTTCCAGATTATCAAAACAACATGGAGTTTAAATATGCCGTAACGGATTACTTTTTCCCCATACATACAGTTTTTTCGAGTAAATTAAAAGGGCTTGATAAAGACTGGACACCATGGACCAATCAATCATCAAGAGAATTTACAAATCTTGATCCGGGAAATTATACTTTCATGGTAAGAGCCAGGGATGCCTTCGGTAATGAAAGTAATTTGGACTCCTTCAGCTTTCAGATATTTAAACCCTGGTATACGACAAATCTGGCTTACCTGGGTTATTTCATGATGGCTACCGTAATTATATTAATTATTGTCTGGATTGTAAATAAACAATTGCTAAGAATCAAATATAAGCTTGAAAGAAGTATAAAGGAAAGGACATCTGAAATAGAAGAGAAGCAATACCAACTTGCAGAGGAAATGAATCTTACCCACATGCGTTTCGATGGTGATATTGAACTCAAAGAATATGCGCTAACCATGGATGAGATTCTTGCCAGACAGCGTATACGTGCGGCGAAGCATTACACC
>CAYXIT010000181.1:0-4628 GCA_964465275.1 uncultured Bacteroidales bacterium
AAATTTTTTTGTCATAGCATTATTAGCGTGCTTTCAAAAATACAAAGGGAACCATCATTTCTTCCAGTGAAATACCACCGTGTTGAAAAGTGTTTCTGTAATAATTGACATAATAATTATAGTTATTCGGATAAGCAAAAAACCTGTCTTCCTTTGCAAAGATATAACTTGAACTGATATTTGTACGTGGTAAAAAGATATCCTGAGGATTACGAATCTCAAAAACTTCATTTGAATTGTACTGCAGATGCCTGCCGGTTTTATATCTCAGGTTGGTATTGGTATTTTTATCTCCAACCACTTTTGTGGGATTTGATACTTTTATGGCACCATGATCGGTAGTAAGTATAATATTGATCTTTTTCTCATGCAGGAACCTGATAATTTCAATTAATGGAGAATGCTCAAACCACGACAATGTAAGTGATCTGTATGCGGCTTCATCATCAGCCAGTTCTTTGATCACTTCCATATCTGTTCGGGCATGCGAAAGCATGTCTACAAAATTGTAAACAAGTACATTGAGTTTTTTATCTATGAAGTTATTGATATTTTCAAGGAGTTTTTTACCCGCACCCAGGTTTAGTATTTTATGATAATTGAAGGGAATGTTGGCTCCAAGTCTTTTAAGTTGTTCTTCCAATAACTGCGATTCATATTGATTGCGGGTACCTTCATCATCTTCACCGACCCAGTATTGCGGTAATCTTTTCTTTATTTCAGATGGCATCAATCCGGCAAAGAAAGCATTACGTGCATATTGGGTAGCAGTGGGTAAAATACTGTAAATGATCTCTTCATTCTCAATGCGATAGTAATTTTCAATAACCGGTTGCAAAATTTTCCATTGGTCAAAGCGCAGGTTGTCAACAATTATGAGGAAAAATTTTTCATCCGATTTCAGAGCAGGTATTATTTTTTCTCTGAATGCGATATGAGATAGTACGGGTTTTTCTTCTGCACTTCCTGAAAGCCAATCCTGGTAATTGTCCATAACGAATTTGGCAAAAACTGTATTAGCTTCCGATTTCTGCATTTTTAATATTTCCTTTAGGCCGCTATCCTGCGATTTTTCCAGTTCAAGTTCCCAATAAATCATTTTACGATAAATATCTTCCCATGCTGACAAATCTGGCCGATCGCTGATTTCCATACTCAATTGTCTGAACTCCTGCTGATAACCCATGTTGGTTTTTTCGCTCATGAGTTTTTTGTTCTCCAGGTTTTTTTTCAGCGATAGTAATATCTGGTTAGGATTAACGGGCTTGATAAGATAATCGGAGATATTACTACCAATGGCTTCATTCATGATCGACTCTTCTTCACTTTTTGTAATCATAACCACCGGTAATCTCGGGTGCTTGCTCTTTATTCGGGTAAGGGTTTCAAGCCCTGACAGCCCAGGCATATTTTCGTCCAGAAATACAATATCATAATTATTTGATAATATCAAATCAAGGG
The DNA here is from genome assembly GCA_964465275.1 of uncultured Bacteroidales bacterium. GTDB lineage: Bacteria > Bacteroidota > Bacteroidia > Bacteroidales > UBA7960 > SKVR01. Next base: position 1,462 of record CAYXIT010000181.1, read on the forward strand.
CTTCATCGCCACTTCTGGCAATTGAAACATCATACCCTTTCTGCTCAAGGAAAATAATGTGTGGTTTTAGTAAATCTATTTCATCATCAGCCCATAAAACTTTTATAGCCATAATTTATTTGTCTCTTTAGTGTTGTAGAATAATTATTGATCGCAAAACAGGATATAAATATTATACACTTCCTGCTGCTTTCAGTAAACGCAGAGGGTTGTTTTTATTGCTTTTCAGAAAACCAATAATTGTTAATAGCTCAATAACAAATGTAAGGATTATTCATCAAAAAATGATTTAAAAACGATCGACACTTATCATCTATTCCGGCTTTTTATTTTTCAAATATATTCCGTCCCATATCAAAGGTTTAGTAAAAATAGTTTAGGTTTGTATAAGCAAATGAATGGAATTGAAGATGTAGAATTTGTATTAAAGAAAAAAATGGGACTGAATAAGCTCAAGATATTTAATGATCCGGTTTATGGGTTTATCAATGTATTATATCCATCATTATTTGATATTCTTGAAAGCTCATATTTCCAGCGTTTAAGACGAATCAAACAACTGGGACTCACTCACCTTGTCTACCCCGGAGCCTTGCATACACGTTTTCAGCATGCCATGGGAGCCATGTATCTTATGGGGCAGGCAATTGATACGCTAAGAACCAAAGATGTCGAAATTTCTGATGATGAAGCACAAGGTGTTACCATGGCAATATTGTTACACGATATCGGCCATGGCCCTTTTTCTCATGCCCTTGAAAACACACTTGTGAGTGGTATGGATCATGAGCAACTTTCATTGCTTCTTATGAAAAAGTTGCAAAGTATTCAACCTGAGATCATTTCTTTGGCAATGGATATTTTTTTAAATCGATACAATAAAAAGTTTTTACATCAATTGATAAGCGGCCAACTGGATATGGACAGGCTTGATTATCTCAATCGCGATAGTTTCTTTACAGGTGTTTCAGAAGGAGTAGTCAGTTATGACAGGATCATTAAAACACTTAATGTTGCTGAAGATAAGCTTGTAACAGATGAGAAGGGGATATATTCCCTTGAGAAGTTTATTATTGCGCGCAGGTTAATGTATTGGCAGGTGTATTTGCATAAAACGGTAATTTCAGCCGAGCAACATCTGATAATAATTTTGCAAAGAGCCAGGGAACTTGGGCTTGATGGGCAGGAATTATTTGCGACACCTCCGCTAAAGAGGTTTCTGACGCAGCCTGTTCATGCAGTTGATTTTCAAAACCAACCCGACTTACTCGATGATTTTGCTTTGCTTGATGATTTTGATGTTTTTACTTCAATAAAGACCTGGACAAAACATCCGGATAAAATTTTATCAACTCTTTGCCATAATCTTGTTTCAAGAAAACTTTTTAAGGTAGAATTGCAAAAGAATGCTTTTGATAAAGATTATATTGACAAAATATCTGACCTGACCGCGACCCATTTTATGTTAAAACCCAATGAAACAAAATATTTTGTATTATCAGGGCATACTGAAAACAATGCTTATGACCCGGGTGTTGGAAATATCTGGATTTTACAAAAGAATGGTTCGGTTAGTGATATGGCAGAGATTTCTGACCAGTTAAATATCCGTGTACTCTCAAATCCCGTTAAGAAGTATTACATTTGCTATCCCAAAGAAGTGTGGGTTAAATTAAATAATTAAGATTCTTACTCCCGAAAAACAGGGTTTTTAAATTAAGATCCTATTGTTATTATTGGTTTATTTTTTTAATATATGGAATTTACTGCTAAACAAATTTCTGACTACCTTAGGGGTGAAATTGATGGAAACCCCGAATCAAAGGTAAATACAATCTCAAAAATAGAAGAAGCCCGGCCAGGTAGCCTTACCTTTCTTGCAAACCCTTCTTACTCACAGTATATATATACAACCGGAGCCAGTATAATATTGGTTAACAAAGATTTTAACCCTGAAAAATCGGTATCAGGAACCCTGATCAGGGTTGAAAATGCCTATCAGGCTCTTGCTGAGTTATTAAACCTTTATCAGCAAAGCCTTCCTCAGAAAAAAGGTATTTCTTCCATGGCAAGTGTGGCTGAAACAGTAAAACTTGGTAAAGACTTATATATCGGTGAGTTTACAGTAGTAGGAGAGAATGTAGTGATTGAAGATTCAGCGAAAATTTATCCCCAATGTCATATTGGCGATAACGTTATTATAAAGTCTGGCGCTAAGCTTTATCCAGGTGTCAGAATATATGAAAATTGTGTTATAGGCAAAAACTGCACAATACACTCAGGTGCTGTTATAGGAGCTGATGGTTTTGGATTTGCGCCGCAAAGTGATAATAACTATATGAAAATTGCACAAATAGGCAATGTAATACTCGAAGATAATGTTGAGATAGGTGCTAATACAACTATTGACCGGGCAACCATGGGTTCAACGGTTATTAAAAAAGGAGTTAAACTTGATAATCTTATTCAGGTTGCACATAATGTAACAATAGGCGAAAACACCGTTATTGCTGCCCAGTCTGGAATAGCAGGATCCAGTAAGGTAGGGAAGAACTGTATGATTGGTGGTCAGGTTGGCATTAGCGGGCATATATCTGTTGGTGATGATGTGAAAATTGCTGCCCAGTCAGGTTTATCCTCCAGCGTAAGAAATGGCAAAATTATTATGGGATCTCCAGCTCTTGATCATGAGAAATACATAAAGGCCTATATACATTTCCGTAATTTTGAAAAGTTAATGAAGAGAATTGACGAGATGGAGAATGAATTGAAAATGCTGAAAAACAAGCACTGATATCAGATTTACTCAGTGCATAAAATGCCTAAAAAGATAAAAAATCATATCTTTGCCTGATTTTTTAATCGGGCATATAAAATTAATGTTTCGATTTTTCACTAATTGCTGGTTTCTTTAAGATTAGAATTTACAGACAAATACAGGAATATGATTGAGAAGCAAATGACAATAAAATCTCCGGTTACGGTTTCCGGAGTTGGTTTACATACTGGACAAAATGTTACTTTAACTTTTAAACCTTCTGAAGAAAATACCGGTATCAGGTTTTTGCGCAACGATCTTGAAGAAAACGTGTATATAGAAGCGGATGCTGATTATGTTGTAGATACATCGCGTGGGACAACCATTGAAAAAGACGGAGTAAGATTGC
>CAYXIT010000182.1:0-4533 GCA_964465275.1 uncultured Bacteroidales bacterium
TTAATTAAATTATATTATTACACTATTATATAAACATAAAACCGGAAGGATATATTTTGTTTATCCATGCATTTATATTTAATTATATGGATGTTATGATCCCATAAAAACAACAATTAAAATAGTCTTTTTTATCTTTACAAAATATTTTACAATCATTATTTGGCAATTAAGAGTAAAACATCACTATATATAAGCCCTCAGCCTGTTTTTAGTTTAGATTAGATGCGATGCAATTTAAAGCATAAAGTTTTATGATATTGAAATCCCAATTTACGGAAAGCAATCCACTATGGTACAAAGATGCAATTATTTACCAGTTGCATGTAAGATCCTTTTTTGACAGCAATGGCGATGGCATAGGTGATTTCAGAGGCCTCATGCTGAAGCTTGATTATGTTCAAAGTCTGGGTGTAAATACCTTATGGTTGCTTCCTTTTTACTCATCACCATTAAGAGATGGTGGCTATGATATAGCTGATTTTAATAATATTCATCCAGATTACGGCACCCTTACTGATTTTAAAAGATTTGTAAAAGAGGCCCATAAAAGAGGTTTGCGTATCATAACTGAACTGGTAATCAATCATACATCAACTGATCACAAATGGTTTCAGCGGGCACGCAGGTCAAAACCCGGAAGTATTTACCGCGATTTTTATGTATGGAGCGATAATACTGAAAAATACAAAGATGCCCGTATTATCTTCCAGGACTTTGAGGTTTCGAACTGGACATACGACCATGAAGCCAAAGCATATTACTGGCATAGGTTTTACTCTCACCAGCCCGATTTGAATTTCGAGAATCCCAGGGTACAGAAAGAAATATTCAAAATTTTGGATTTCTGGTTTGAAATGGGTGTGGATGGTTTTCGCCTTGATGCTATACCCTATCTTTTCGAAGAGGAAGGTACCAACTGCGAGAACCTTCCCCAAACCCACGAATATCTTAAAGCCCTTCGAAAATATGTTGATCATAATTATCAGGACAAGCTTCTGCTGGCCGAAGCCAATCAATGGCCCAATGATTCACGGGCTTATTTTGGTGATGGTGATGAATGCCATATGGCTTTTCATTTCCCTCTGATGCCCAGGCTTTACATGGCATTACGCATGGAAGACCGATTCCCGGTTGTTGATATCATGGAACAAACCCCGCAGATCCCTGAGAATTGCCAGTGGGCCATATTTCTCAGAAACCATGATGAGCTTACCCTCGAGATGGTTTCGGATGAAGAACGTGATTACATGTACAAAACATTTGCGAAAGATCCGCGCAAGAGGGTAAATGTAGGTATCAGACGAAGGTTGTTCCCGCTTTTCGGTGGCGACACCCGCACCATTGAACTGCTGAACTTCCTGCTGTTTTCAATGCCCGGAACTCCTATAGTGTATTACGGAGATGAAATAGGCATGGGCGATAACTACTATCTTGGAGACCGCGATGGCGTGAGAACACCCATGCAATGGTCGCCCGACAAGAATGCCGGATTTTCCGGTGCCGACCCGCAGAAACTATTCCTGCCTGTAGTTATTGACTATAACTACCATTATACCACGGTAAATGTGGAAAATAACGAACGGAAACCTAATTCTTTCTTGTGGTGGATACGCAGAGTGATTGCCAAAAGAAAGCAATACCAGGCATTCGGCAGAGGAAGTATAAAATTTATCAATACAAACAATCCTAAAGTCCTTGCATTTATCAGGGAACTTGAAGAAGAATCAATCCTGATTGTTGTAAATCTTTCGCGCTATTCGCAATATGTTGAACTTGACCTGCATGAATATTCAGGTTACACCCCCATGGAAATATTCAGCCGTAATGATTTTCCTATGATAACTGATGAGCCATGGTCTTTCTCCATGCAGTTTAAGAACTACTTCTGGTTTGAACTTCAAAGAGATGCAAAGAAAATTACTGAAAAGCCATCTGATTGCAAAATAATACAAATTTCCAGTGATCAATGGTTTAACCCTGACAAAGAGTTCCAGAAAAACATTAAGGAACTTCTGTATGACTTTATTATCAGAAGCAAATGGTTTAAAGGCAATCCACGTAAGCTTCGCGATGTAAATATCATTGATATTTTCCCCGTCAATTCAAGAAAAATACCATCTTATCTTTTTATGATACAGATGGATCTTATTGAAGAGCATAAAGATATTTTTATCATGCCGGTATCTGTTGCGCAAAACAACAGAATGATTGAAATAAAAAGCAAATATCCTGATGCTGTTATAGCCAATATAAAATATGATAATGATAAAGCCATACTTTATGATGCAGTACATGATCATATGCTTCTGGATAAACTTTTTACAGTTATACGTAAGCGATCAAAACTTAAAGGATTATATGGTGAAATAGAGGGCTCATCCGGAAGTCGCCTGCGAAAGCTTGATGCTGAATTGCTGCCCCTGAAACCACATGTAGTTGCTTTCAGAAGAACCAATACATCTATTGCTTTTAGTGATAAATATTTTTTCCGCATGTACCGCAGCTTACAGGAAGGTGAAAACCCTGATGTTGAAATCATAAAAAATCTGACACGACACAGTGATTTTGAAAATATTTCACCTTATGTGGGAAGGCTCGACTATTTGCATCCGGAATTTGAGAATACATCTCTTGCACTGCTGGTAGATCTCGTGCCCAATTCTGAAGATGCATGGGAAATGTTTCAAACCGCCATAGAAAGCTTTTTTGATAAAGTACTTAGTGAAAGAGATGAGATTAATCAATCAGGTTCACTAAACGATCATCAACTGGAAGAAGCTATTAATCCATTCTTTCTGGAAATGATCGGATTAATGGGCAAGCGAACTGCTGAATTGCACAATGCCCTTTCTTCAATGCAGGAAGTAAAAGGTTTTCATCCCGAACCATTTTCATTATTGTATCAGAAGTCACTTTACCAATCAATGCGTACCTTTGTTAAAAGGTCATTTTCAATGATTAAGCCACTAATCAATGAAGTTGAACCTGACATAAGAATGAGCCTTGAGGAAATCATAAACGACCAGGACGTATATTTCTCATACATTCAAAACATTCTTGAAAGTAAAAAGATTGATACCTGGAAGATCAGGATACATGGAAATTACAAACTTGATAAATTACTCTTTACCGGAAAGGATTTTATTGCCACTGACTTTGAAGGGGAAGTGGAATACCCTATGAGCGTAAGAAAACTCAAACATTGTCCTTTGAAAGATGTTGCTTCTATGATCAGTTCTTTTCATTATGCAATCAATATGGGTTATTTTTATCGACAGGAATTCTCACCTGCAGATAAAACCTTTTTGACAAACCTGATGGAAGATCTTAATGAAAAAATATCTTCAATTTTTCTTGAAAACTATCTGAATCAGGCAAAAGGATATGGATTTGTGCCTTCCAATATCAATCATACGCATGCTCTGCTGAATCTATTTATTTTCGAAAAAGCTATCAGAGAGATAAGGAAGTTTATTCAAACTGAACCCGAATCACTTATCGTACCTGTTAAAGCTCTGCAGAAAATCAAGAACCAGACTACTGTTTAATTTATACTTACAGAAATCGCATTTTCTATATCTGTTTGTTAAAAGAGTTGATTTTGTAGTTAACTTTCTGTCATAATTTCATTATTAATCATGAAAAACAATATAGAAATCTGGCCGGGGAAATCTTATCCGCTGGGCTCATTATTTGATGGAAATGGGGTAAATTTTGCCCTTTTTTCAGAAAACGCCAGAGTTGTAGAACTTTGTTTGTTTGATGAACAGGGTTTTGAAACGCACCGCATACAGGTAAAAAACCGTACCCACAATCATTGGCATATATACATACCCGGCCTGAAGCCAGGTCAACAATATGGTTACAGGATACATGGTCCACTTGAACCGGAAAACGGTCATCGTTTTAACCCCGCCAAACTTTGTATTGACCCTTATGCAAAAGCACTTAGCGGAATAGAAAAATGGGATGATGCATTGTTTGGTTACAAAATCGGAGACAAGAAAAAGGATCTTTCACTAAGTGAAACAGATAGTGCCCCCTTTGTACCCAAAGCAGTGGTAATTGATGATCATTTCGATTGGCTGGGCGATACACAACTGAAAATTCCTTTAAACAAAACCATTATTTATGAACTTCATGTAAAGGGATTTACAAAAAGATTTCCAGGAATACCTGACGAAATAAAGGGGACCTACGCCGCAATGAGACATCCTGAAGTGATCAACTACCTGAAATCCCTGGGAGTAAATGCTGTTGAACTGATGCCTGTGCATCACTTTATACACGACCGGCATCTTATAGATAAAGGCTTAAGAAATTACTGGGGATACAACAGCATCAATTTCTTTTCACCACACCCCGAATATTCAGCAACCCCGCAAATTGGTGTAGAGCAGATCTACGAATTCAAAAATATGGTAAAATCGCTGCATGAATCAGGTATTGAAGTGATCCTTGATGTTGTATATAACCATACCGGTGAAGGAAATGAAATGGGACCCACGCTGAGCTTCAGGGGCATTGACA
>CAYXIT010000183.1:0-4342 GCA_964465275.1 uncultured Bacteroidales bacterium
CGTGGAGAATAAAATGACCAACCTACCGGACCCGGGTATCTTATCATAAGCCTGTTTGAAAAAATCTTCAAAAAATCCAGACTCATAATACATGGCTTTGTCAATATTGGTGTGGGTTTCCATGGGAATCCACGGAGGATTGAAAGCGATCAGGTCGGGTTGATTATTCTCAAATTCATCAAAAAAAGATGTCTGCATCAGTTTAACATGGGTTTGCATCCCGGTTCGTTCAAGGTCCTGTTCCAGGCTATACAATGAATTGGGGTTGATATCCGTAGCTATGATGTTTCTGATACCGTGTTTCAACATGTAGAATGTAAGTACGCCGCAGCCCGTGCCCATGTCTGTTGCATTTTTAATTTCTTTTTGCCCGGACAGCCATTTGTCAAACAGTTCAAGATGCTCTGTGCGGGTGGGGAAATATGTGCCATAGAAAGGATGCACTTTGTGATTGAGCCCCGGGAACTGTATTCCCTTTTCGTGCCATTGTCGCGCACCGTTCATACCCAGGTAGTCAGTAAATCGCATCATGAATTCTTTTTCTTTGGGATAAAATTCTTTCAGCCAGGGATTACCTGGAGCTTTTGTCAGAGCTGGTTCATGATTTTTAATGGGAAGGAAAAGATTTTCTGTCAAAGCATTCATTTTCTCTCGCTGTATGCGCGATGATTTGTAATCTGTTGCCGGAAATCGGCTTTGAACCCGTTTTTTCAACCAGGAGTAAAAAGCCATTCCAGTTCCCCATGTGCCCTCAAAACAAAATTTCTGTCCTTTTCGTAATTCTGTCAATACCTGCCGGTTATTGGAAGATGCTGTAAACGGTTTCGTTTCTGCAAAGAAATTGTAAATCTGAGGTTTCTCAAGATTTAACCTTACCTGTTCTGACATTAACAATAAATTTGGTAATACCAGCAAAAGTAATGCTTTTACTCGGCTTTGATGGATTCTGACGGATTCATATGAAGAACCCTGGACGATTGAACAAATACAGTAAGCAGAGTAATCAGGATTACAATAATTACAGGAAAGATGAAAAATAAATATCCCGGTTGAATCCGTAGAGCAAATGTATTCAGCCAGTTATCCATAAGGTAATAAGCCAAAGGAATTGCAATAAGCCCACCCGCAATCCAGAGCAGGATATAGTCTTTAAATAATGACCTGAATATATCTGTTTTTTTGGCGCCGAGCACTTTTCTTATTCCTATTTCTTTTCTTTTCTGTTCAACGGTATAGGCCGAAAGACCCATTAATCCCAATATAGTTATGATAATTACCAATAAAGAAAACAATGCGAGAACAATAATGAATCTTTTTTCTCCCAGGTTCTGGGCATTGTAATAGTTGTCAAGAAAGAAATAGGCAAAAGGGTTTGCCGGAAAAACAGACCGGTACAAATTTTCTATCTTATTTATTGCAGTTTCTGGTGGCACTCCGTTGATATCAATTGTAAGGTAACCCCGGTGTCTTCTTGGAATTCTGAAAATTTGCGGTTCGATCTTTTCTTTAGGTGAGAGTTGGTGAAAATCATCAATTATACCTGCAATTGTAAGAATTTCTCTTTCCAGCACAATGCGCTTACCCAAAGCTTCTTCAATGAGGCTGAATCCCATAAACTTTGCAGCTGTTTCATTCAGCAAAATCCTTTCTCTGTCAATGTCAGGATAACCTGTAAAATCTTCCCCCGCAATCAGTTTTATATTATAAACTCCGGCAAAATTTTCATCTGCTTCAGTAATCCTGTAATTTTTTCCTGTTGTAGGTTCTTCACCATAAATATATACTCCACCGCGATTATACATATTGGGTTTGCCGGGAATTACAGAAGTAAATGTTGCACCATTAAATTCAGGAATTTGCTGAATCTCTTTTTTCATCACATTGAATCTGTTGAAAGAAACTGAGTCATTCATAGGCGGCGCATTAATCACAAGCATATCATTTAGCTTGAACCCCAGCGGAGATTGGGAGATTAACTGATATTGCCTGAAGATAACTGTTGTTGAAGCTATTAAACCAATTGCGATAATAAATTGTGCGGTTACAAGGATTTTACGCATGTTGCGTTTTCCGGCAATATTATAGCTTCCACCTTTTATCAGCTCTGATATTTTGGATGCAGGAATTCCTGTAATTGAGTAAATTCCGGCCGAAAATGTACCGGCAATAAATGCAAAAATCAGGAAAATAATTACCCAGGGCTGATTCCAGACAGGTACATCCAGGGGCAGGTCTGCAAAGTTGAAAAAGTAAGGTGAGATACTTTCAAATAAGATCAGTGCAACCAATATTGCAAAAAGATTTACAAGCGCTGATTCGGATAACAACTGTGTTATAAGTTGTTTGCGTGCGGCACCATTTACTTTGCGGATACATATTTCTCTGAGCCTGCGCATAGATGTTATTGTGGAAAGATTGAAAAAATTCACCCATGCTATGATGAGTATAAACCATGCTATGATTTCAAGTATAGCTATAGATGATGCATTTCCGTTCAGCTCCAGCTCATGCATGTAATGGGAATGGAGGTGAATATCTTCCAAAGGTTGTAGTTTAAACCCCATATTGATCCTGTTGGCAGCAAGGGTTTCACCATATTCACGTTCTACGTACTCTGCTGCTTTTCGGTTTACCTCTTCAGGGTCTGTTCCTTCTCTTAGTTTTAAGTAGTTGTAGAATCCACTGTATATATATCCGGTCTGGAAAAGATTTGGATTTTGCTGCTTCCATGTTTCTATTGACAGAAACATATCAGCCTTAAAATGTGAGTTGGGAGGTATATCGGAAAATATACCTACTACTTCATAAAGCTGGTTTTTATTATAATACATGGTTTTTCCGATAGCCGGCTGATCTCCGAAGTATTTCCGGGCGGTAGATTCTGACAGAATAAGTGTTCCGGGTTCGTCGAGTATTTTATCTTTCAGACCTTCCTTCATTTTAATCCCCAGCAACTTCAGCAGATCACTCTCCGCGTAAAAAGCTCTGCTTTCCTCAAAAAATTTATCATCATAAGAAAAGATTCCTTCCTGCCGGAAAGCCTGTCCCTGCATTTCTATCTCAGGAATATTTTCTAACAATGCTTTTCCAATGATAGGAGTTGCCGATGCAAACTCCACTTTGTCCTCATCTCCGTCAAGGGTCCAGCGCGAATAATTGATTCTGTAGATTCTGTGACTATCCTCCTGGTACGTGTCGTAACTTCTATGGAAGCGGACATAATGGGTTATCATCAGGCAGGCAGCAATACCAATGGCCAGTCCTGCAATGTTTATGGCATAAAAGCCGGCTTTATTCCGCAGATTGCGAAATGCCAATCGGATGTAATAAGCTAGCATATTATCTTGTTTTCAGTTTATCTCATCATATTAAATATTATGCCATCCTGGTTAAGTGATTGTATTTTAAATGATAATTGACCAATTTACATTATTGTATATGTTTGGAAATGAACAATTATGTGTCCGGATAAGGACGATCTGATTGGTTTTTTTCTCCGGTTTTTGTTTTTTATTCCATTCTCCCATCCACCATAAATGGCAATCTGCCCAGTTTCTGCACCTCCACTGATGGATAACCGAACTCTTCTACTACCTTGCCTTCAATCAGGTAAACGCCCTGCCCGGTAAAAGGATATCTTTTCAGCGATTGCGGGAAATGAACGGTATCAAAAAACTCTCCTTTTTCATCGAGAAAACAGCCAAAGTGCATCCAGTCTTTTCTTATGGTGTGCACGTATTTGATGGTAACCAGGTCGCCTGTCATACGCACTTTTTGTCCCACTTTGTTCATGAGTTCCGATGCCAGGGTGTTACCGCGGTAGGATGTTTTGAGCATGTCAAAATAGGACAATGTAAGCGGAAAGCCCAGCAGTTCCATCTCATCGTAGGCATCTTCGAGTTGGTTGTCGTGCAGCGGAGGCAGTTCAAAGTGCCGTTCTTCGGTTTCGAAGATCACCGGTATGGTTTGCCGTTTGGATTGCCCTGCCAGCAGGAAATGGGCTTCCCACATGAGTTCTTTTTTGGTTTTCCCGCTATAGCGGAAAGCCCCGGAGCGGATCAGCAGGAGGGTTTGCTCCAGACCGGGTGCCGTGCGTTGTATGAAATCCTGCAGGTGTTTGTATGGGCCGTTGTGCTCCCGCTCCAGGGTAAGAGCAATGGCCAGACTGCTTTCCAGTCCTTTGATATGCTGCCAGCCCAGGTAAATATCGCGCCCGCTCAGGTTGGTTTTGTAAACGCTGTGGTTGATGCAGGGCAGGTGAATGGTGGCCCCGTAGCGCCGGGCTTCGTTTACATACACCCTTGTGTTGTAAAATCCCCCGAAATTATTGATCACCGCCACG
>CAYXIT010000184.1:0-4256 GCA_964465275.1 uncultured Bacteroidales bacterium
GATAATAGCTTCAGGGGCAGCTTCAACAACTACATCATCAATAAACCATTGATGTGCGTTATCGCCCTGGTATGCGAAGGCCAAATATATTACCTGGCCAGCGTAGTCACCCAGACTGATGATGCGCTCACTATAATTGTTTATTATAGCTGAAGCTTCATAAACTTCGAAAAACTCACCATGTTCAGGATTTCCGCTTCCGGTAGAAATCATAACAGCACTGTAGCCATAATCGTCCATAAAGTTATTTCTCTGGAAAAATTTGAGTAACATGCTTACATCCTCAGGAAGTTGGATTTGTGGTGTTACAAGCCATGAATCGGCTTCGCCGGTGGTGAAAGTATGATTTGCTGCTTTATCTCCGCTGTTTGCAGTTGTAGTTGAAGCCCAGCCACCTGCTCCAAAGGTATAATGATTCCAGGTTTCAGGAGGAAATGCTTCCCCTTCAAAACCTTCTTCCCAGGGAAAAACATCAACCAGATCGGGACTTTCGGCAACAAGCACAACAGTTACAGTGATATCTTCACCTGAAACAGTAACCTGCCCGTTTCGTGTAAAATAACCGGTTTTTTCTACTGTATAATTGTAGATTCCAGCAAATATGTCTGCAAAAAAGTATTCTCCTGCTTCAAAAGTTGTACCATCAAATGTTATTATGGCATCTGAAATAATATTGTCTTCTTCGTCAATAACTGAAAATGTTACATCAAATGCAGGAACTCCGCCAAGGTAAATATCTTCAAGTGATCTGGGAAAAATCTGCATATCCTCACCAAACTGTGACACAAGCGCTACCATATCGTTAGCCCCTTCGGGGATGTCGGTACCAAAATAGTCAAGAGCAGCACTCTGGCTGGGCGTACGTAAAACACCTGTTCCGCTGGGATCTTGTATATCATAGTTGGTACTGGGATTAAAGGTTGTTTCCTCAGCCACAAATTCAACTTCGTTAACCCTAATCAACATTGCCTGGTGTTCAGGTTGAATATTAGTAAGCGTAATAACCAGGGGTTCAATTATATTGTCAGCTGATGTAGCTTCACCGGGGTCTTCAGCAGGCGTAAACTGTAACAGATTCTGATAGGCACTTAATGTACCTGAAACGCCTGTGATTCCGTCATACAGATTATATTCCGTAGTTATGATGCCATCAGGGTCATCAATTACAATGGCGCCGGTTTCATCCTGAATATACTTTTGATTTCTTTGACCATGCATGTGTGTGATAACAACTTCACCTGTTACAAGGTAAACAGTTTCGCCCATTTCCTGAGCCCGCAGTTCGCCAAGGTTAGCCACTTCAACCACATCTTTAGTTACTTTGTTGTTTCCGGCAAATCCCTGAATTGCCATAATGGAAATCCCAACAAAAAATAATAAGCTTAAAAAAGTAATTTTTTTCATGATTTTTGTTTTGTTAATGAATTGTTTAATATTGCTTTAAGATCAAATATGTTTTCCTGCTTAAGTCAGCAACAAAAATAGAAAAATATGCTGCTCCTGTGAAATTTATTGACTAAAGTTTTGTGAAATTTTTATTTCATTTAAGAGATTCCATTTTATTGCTGTCTTAAGCTGCGAGGCTTTTATTTTTTAACTTTGCTTTTTGAAGTTTTTCTTATGCATTTACAAACCCTTTCTTTACTGAATTTCAAGAATTATCCCGAAGCCAAACTTGACTTCCTGCCCAGGATCAATTGTTTTGCAGGTAATAATGGCACAGGGAAAACCAATTTGCTCGATGCCATATATTACCTGTCATTTTGTAAAAGCTTCAGCAATCCGGCCGATATACAGAATATCCTTTTTGATGAAGATTTTTTTGTTGTACAGGGTCAGTATAAATTAAACGGACAAAAAGATGAACTTTACTGCGGGGTAAAACGCGGACAAAAGAAGGTTTTTAAAAGGAATAAAAAGGAATATGAACGGCTTGCTGATCATATTGGGAATTATCCGCTTGTTCTCATATACCCGGGCGACGTAAACCTGATTCATGGAGGCAGTGATGAAAGGAGAAGGTTTATTGATAGTGTAATCTCACAATATAAAAAAGAATACCTTCACAGATTACTTGATTATAATAAGGCACTTGCACAGAGGAATACTTTGCTTAAAATCTTTGCAGAAAAAAGGTATTATGATGAGCCGAGTCTTGAAATCTGGGATGAACAGTTAAAGATTAACGGCGCTTTTATTTTTGAAGAAAGAAAAAACTTTTTTAAACAATTTAAACCTGTATTCCAGGAAAACCATGACAGGTTAACAGGTAAAGCCGAAACAATTGATCTTGAATATGAATCGCAACTTTCGGAAACTGATCCTGGTCAATTACTTTCAGATGCCCGCATGAAAGACCGTATGATGCAACATACTACTGTAGGTATTCATAAGGATAACCTGGTATTTTTGCTTAACGGCCAGCCATTAAAGAAATTCGGAAGCCAGGGACAGCAAAAATCCTATGTTATTGCACTAAAGCTTGCACAATTTCAATTTATAAAAAAGCTAAAGGGTTACAACCCAATTTTATTGTTCGATGATATTTTTGATAAACTCGATCCCCGTCGTGTAGAGTTACTGATTAAAATGGTCAGTAAAAATGATTTCGGACAGGTATTTATTACCGATACACATACTGAAAGACTCGAAGAAATTATTAAAAAGCTGAAAATAAATTCACGAATTTTTGATATTGGCAGTGGAGAAGTAAAAAATGTGAGAGATTTCGGATAATTAAGTTTCTTAAAAGGAATTACAGCATTTCCGAAAAATTTAACACTTCATATTTAAATTAAATTATGCGCAAAACCAACGAGCAAAGTATTGGCGAAGTGATAAAGCAATGGCTTAAGCAATCCAACATGGATGAGAAGATCACTGAGGTGCGCATTAATGCTTCCTGGGAAAAAGTTATGGGAAGTGATATTCACAAACTTACAGAAAGAATTGTTTACAGAAAAAGAATTCTTACGGTGTACCTGCGTTCAGCCCCATTACGTGAGGAGTTATGCATGGCCCGGTCTAAAATTATTGATATGATAAATAAAGAAGTGGGTGTAAAAGTTATTGATGATTTGATTTTCAGATGATCCCGGGCTCAATCCGGCTTTTTCTTATCTTGTTTATTCTGCATAAAACTGTTTCACTTTCTTTTAGTTGTTCAACCTGACAGGGCTCAATAAATACTTTAATTTCCTCACTGTAAGGGTCTTCAAGAACAAGAACATTTTGCAGCGAGCCATCAGAAAAATTTAGTTTCTGCAGTTCAAGTATTTTAAACTCGTAAACCTCTCCCTCTTTGTACCAGGGATTCTCAGGTTCAAGAAAAAAGTATCCATCGCTGGTAAATTTATCTACCCTGCAAACAATCTCTAAACCCTTTTTCAAACCATAATGGGTATAATATTTCTTTTTCAGAAGATGCTGATTCCCTTGCTGATCTTTAAGTACAAAATAGGCCAGATTGTCCTGTGGGTTTAAGCGTTCATCAATTACTGTAAAAGGATAACTTCTGCCAGAAACCAAGCCGGCATGCAGTGATTTATCGCTTTCATGACAAAGAAAAAGTCTCCCTTTTTTGATCCTTTCAAGTCTGCATCTTATCTTTCCTGTTGCATGTTCAATTGCTTGCTCTGAATTTACCTTTACGGTCCATTCCTGATCAAATACATCATTTACTGTGATGCAATATTCCGGTTCATCCAATATATTAATCCTGAAGTCTTTATCGGTAACCTTAAATTCATATACCTCCCCTTCTTTGTAAAAAGGATGCATGGGTTCAAGGAACATTCTGCCGTTGCAATTGATCTTATCGACTCTACAAGTAATAGTTTGACCAGGTTCAAAGCCATAAAGGGTATAAAAACTGGCCGGCATAAGAATTTTATACCCCATTGGGTCCTGCATCACAAAATAAGACTCTTTTCCCATTTCCATCTTTTTTATAATGCTGAAAGGATAATATTCTCCTTCAGTCAGTCTGGAATTGGATACTGTAAGGTTTCTGATGCGCATTTAATTAGAATAATAAACGACCTTTGTAGTATTTGCCGACATAATTTTTTAAGGAAGTTTTATGTCAGATTAATATCTGATGACGGCAATATTTTACCACCTTTACTTCTGATAGAATCCTTCATTTTTTCCCAGCCTTCCATATCTATAGGCCTTGTGCAGTCTTCAAGTACTATTGTTTCAAAACCAAGTTCAATAGCATCCAGGGCAGTAAATCCCACACAGAAATCGGCAGC
>CAYXIT010000185.1:0-4252 GCA_964465275.1 uncultured Bacteroidales bacterium
GGCTGTTGAATAGGTGGAGATCTGTTTGCTATTATTTGGGATGCAGAAACACAACAACTCTATGGCCTGAATGCCAGTGGTCGTTCGCCAGAAAATCTTACGCGAGAATACTTTCTGGAAAACGGTTATGAAAGAATTCCATCCTTCGGGCCACTGCCAGTTAGTGTGCCCGGTGCGGTAGATGGATGGTTTGAAATGCATGGCCGATTTGGCAGGCTCGACATGGAAACAATACTGCAACCAGCTATTAAATATGCTACAGATGGGTTTCCTGTTACAGAGTTAATTGCTTTTTACCTCGGTAGATCTGCTTCAAGGCTAAGCCAGTACCCCAATTTTAAAGAAACCTATATGCCCAATGGGAAAATGCCCTTAAAAGGTGAAATTTTCCGTAACCCTGACCTTGCAAATACCTATCAAAAAATTGCCCGTGAAGGAAGGGATGCTTTTTACAAAGGGTCAATTGCACAAACCATTGCCACCTATATTAAGGAAAATGGTGGTTTTTTGAGTTATGAAGATTTGGTAAACCACCGGAGCAACTGGGTAGAACCCGTATTGGCCAATTACCGGGGTTATGATGTTTGGGAATTACCCCCCAACGGACAGGGAATTGCAGCCCTTCAAATGCTAAACATTCTCGAAGGATATGATATTGCTTCCATGGGGTTTGGCAGCACAGAATACATCCATCATTTTACCGAAGCCAAGAAACTTGCCTACGAAGATCGGGCAGCGTATTATGCCGATATGGATTTCAGCCCGGTTCCTGTTGAGAAACTCATCTCCAAAGAATATGCAGCACAAAGAAGAGAAATGATCAATCCTGACCGCGCGGCCAGGCGCTACGACCCGGGTATTCCAGAAGGACCCAATACCATCTATCTTACCGTTGCCGATAAAGATGGTAATATGGTTTCACTCATCCAAAGCAATTACCGCGGTATGGGAAGCGGTATGACACCTCCCGGACTGGGCTTCGTGCTTCAGAATCGCGGAGAAGGTTTTACCCTTCAGCCCGATCGTTTTAACACCTATGAAGCCGGTAAAAGACCCTTCCACACCATAATTCCTGGGTTCATTACCAAGGATGGTGAACCTTTTATGAGTTTTGGTGTGATGGGTGGTGATATGCAGCCCCAGGGACATGCTCAAATCGTTGTTAATATGATCGATTTCGGTATGAACCTCCAGGAAGCCGGCGATGCACCCAGGATCTATCATACCGGCTCATCAGAACCCACAGGGCAGGAAATGACCAATGGCGGTGTAGTTATGCTGGAGTCGGGTTTTCCCTATGAAACAATTCGTGAACTAATGCAAAAAGGACACAGAATGCAATGGACCGTAGGTCCGTTTGGAGGTTACCAGGCGATTATGTGGGATAAGGTTAATGAAGTGTATTACGGGGCATCTGAATCACGCAAAGATGGCCAGGCAGCAGGATACTAGGCAATTTCTCCGGTACCTGAGAACAATTAAACTTTTGGTTTAATCTGCCAGCTTTACTTTTATGGCATTCAGTCCTTTGTGACCTCTTTCAGTTTCAAAACTAACTTTATTCCCTTCTTTTACAGGATCGATAAGGCCGTTCACATGAACAAAAATACTGTCTTTTGTATTCAGGTCTTTAATAAACCCGTAACCTTTTGAATCATTAAAAAAGGTAACGGTACCTAATCTTACTTTATCAACTTCTTCAAGTTCTTCTTTTTTGGGAACATTGATCATGATATCATCCATTTTTTTTCTTTTCTTCCGGATCGGGTGGTGTATCAGTAATATTGCCATGCTCATCAACGTAGGCAATCATGTCATCAAGACTTTTGCCTTTTTCTGAGCCGGCCTGGCGTTCTTCTCTTTTCTTTTCCTTGTCAAGTTTCTTTTTACGTTTTTTCTTTTCAACTTCTTTTTTGTTAAAGGATTGCTGCGATCTTGCCATAGTTTCTTTTGAAATAATTTTAATTAATAATTTGGATTTTATTCGAAATCAGAGTGATTTTCACTCCTTACATACACCGGGGTACTCTGAAAAATTATCACCTGAAGAAGAGATCCTGTTTCAGGGAGAGATTAAAAGATCAGGCAATGAATGGAATAAGAAACTCTATACTCAAACCCGGTGTTTTTCAAAACTTCTGCAAAAGTACGGAATTATACTGACTTTATGATTTAATCGGCCAAATATTAATCCTTCGGTTATATTGTTAGATCAATGAAATCATTTTTATAAATTGCTCAAAGTTCATTATATTCACTTTTAAGCAAACTATATACTTCAAGATCCGCAAAATTACCGTTGTTCAGAAGCTCTCCTTCCCTTTCAATTCCCTCGAATTTAAATCCAAGTCGTTTGGGAATATTGCTGCTGGCAGTATTTCCAACAGCGCATCGGATCTGTACCCGATTGATATCAAGCTTTTCAAATGCCAGTTTCAGCAGTTGTTTCAAGGACAGGGTTATGATACCTTTTTTCTGAAAATGTTCCGACAACCAATACCCGATCTCCGTTTTGCGGTTGATCTTATCCGTATCCTTAAACCCGATAATACCAGCAAACTCATCATCATACCTGATCACAAATACATATTCACGGTTTTCTTCCGGGGTGTTAATGACCGATTCAACAAAAGCTTCGGTATCTGCCGGTTCTTTTGTATAGGCAACAAATGGAAGCCATTTTCCGAGGTAGGATCGTTCGGCGTTTATGGTGTAAAAAATATCTGCCGCATCATCACGGCTTAATTGTTTCAGTGTAATATGTTCATTTACCCTGATTCGCATAAAGTTGAGAGTTATAAATATTATCCGGCCTTAACCAGACAAAGTTTGAAACCTATGGTATCCTTTACATATTCTTCAAGAGAAAATATCTCTCCTTTGTTTTTTACTCTTATCACTTCGCCGGCATCCACTTCCCGGGCAAAGGGAAGAATTTCATTTTCGGTCTGTTTGAGAAATCTGAGTTGGCGTCCTGTTGCATTTCGTCCGTCGCGGGCCTGCATAAATTCAACGTCATACAAATTGGCAATGCCGTCGGCACATTTTATGGCTTTCGGAAAAACATTTCCTGCATCTGCAGCAAACTGCCTGATCTTTTCCGTGAGCATAAGGTCTTTCTCCACTGCATCTTTCGTATCGATGCCCGAAACGCTGTACACATACCAGGCCACAGCCGGGCTAACAGCATGAAGTTCATTGAGTACTTTATTTTTATCACCCTTATCTTCAACAGCATCATGAAGGATAGCTGCAAAAACAATTTCCTTGGGGAAGCCCAGCCGGGCCAGTAAAAACCCCGCACTCAGTACATGCGCCACGTAAGGAAAACCCGAGTCGCGGAATTCATCTTTATGCCGGTTTACGGCAAGCTTAATGACTTTTTCAGTCATGGCAGAATCCGACTTCAGATAGTCCTTTGCGGGCATATCCTTACCGAAAAACTTCTTTGCATTGCTTGCCAGGAAAAATCTTTTAATGTCTTTAAAAAAACCTGGCGAGCTTATATCTTCAGAGTAATCCTGTGCAATAGAATGCAATTGATCAAGCCCCTGATCCAGTGCATTACTGGTTAAAAGTTGAAGAGAAAATTCCTGGCGGGTTTGGTTAGAGAGCTTCATTGATAATCTATCAGTAGTTTGTTCAGATCAAATGCTAAGGTAAGAGATTCTTTTGAAAGCTGCACCGAAATTTGGTGATGTGGCCGGTATTTTTAACGGGTAGCCCTTTGTAGAGACGTGCCTGCACGGCACGTCTCTCATACACCCTCGCCGAAATCCTGCAGAGACGCGCATAACGGCGCGTCTTCTAAACAAAGGACAGGGCTTGACCTGTCCTCTTTATCCGATAAAAAAGCAAAAGCAGCCCTGAAAAACCCAGAACTGCTTCAGTGGTATTGGAGCCGTATATCATTAGACCGAAAGCTTAGTAGTCGATTCGTTGTGGGGTGATTTTCCATCTTCTGCAGGACATGAAAACTTCTGAAATCTCTCAATATGATCTGTTATTGGAAGGTAAAACCTTGTTTAATAGGGCTTCGAAGGCACAGCCTTCGAAGAACGGGGATACTACCTTAATTCTTTTCTTATTTCAGGATCTTGTTTACTATGAACAATATTGAGAACCCGAACTTCTTTTTCTCTGACTACATAAATAATTACGTATGACCAAATACTTATTGAACGATAGTCTTCAGGGAATTCTTCCAGATAAGATTCTTTTGAGTACCCGGAAAATCTTTTTAAGTCTAAAC
>CAYXIT010000186.1:0-4246 GCA_964465275.1 uncultured Bacteroidales bacterium
TTTCAGAATCAAAGTATTCTGGAATACGAAGAGAAACAGCTGGATGAGAATTATCCCGAGTTCAGACAGATTATGAAGGAGTATCATGATGGAATATTGTTATTCGAGCTTACGGATCAGAAAGTCTGGAGCAAAGCAATGGAAGATACTGCAGGTCTCAGAAAGTTTTTTGAAGACAACATAAAAGATTATATGTGGGAAGATCGGTTTGATGTTGAGATATATACTTTTAATGATGAGAAGGCTGCCAAATCAGGCAGAAAGGAAATAAGAAGAGCCCACAGGAGAAATGAATCTCATGATGAAGTTATGAGCAGATTCAACCAATCTTCACAACTTGAGGTATCTGCTGAAAAGGGAATCTTTGAAATCAGCCATGATCCTGTTTTATCTGAACTGGACTTGAAGAGCGATGTATCACCGGTGCTAAGATCTGGACAGAATTATGTGGTTGTAAGGATTAATGAGTTTTTACCCTCTCAACCCAAAAAACTTAGTGAAATCAGGGGTCTGGTCATTGCCGATTACCAAAACTACCTGGAGAAGCAGTGGGTAGAAGAATTACGGCAGAAATATCAGTTTACTGTAAACCGCGAGGCTCTAAACAGCATGATTAGTGAATAAAAAATAATTTTAAAACATATTTCTGCTTCTGTCGTTTCAGTAAAAGCTGATAAAAACTTTAAAAAATGATAAAACACCCGGGAGTTGTTGTACTAATTTTCTTATTCTTATTTGTTTCCTGCTCATGGTTGGGAGAAAGTAACAGAGGTGAAAGAGTTGCACGGGTAAACAATAACTATCTCTATACATCAGACTTAGATGGAATTATTGGTCCTGGTACAGGTGATTCCGATAGTGCAGTTATTATTAAACGGTATATCGAAAACTGGGTAAGACAACAGGTTTATCTGGAAGAAGCTGAGAAATATCTTTCTGATGATCAAACTGACTTTCATAGAAAAGTAGAAGATTACAGAAACTCACTTATAAGGATGAATTTAAACTTAAAGACCATATTGTTCAGGTTAAATTTATAAAGCTGCCCCTTGATGCACCTGAAGTTAACAGGGTGAGAAGGTTAATAAGATCAGATGATGAACAGGATCTGCCTGCACTTGAAGAGTACTGTATTAACAATGCTGCAAGCTATTTTCTGGATATAAATTCCTGGTTTGTATTCAATGATATTTTAAGAGATATGCCTGTTAATCCGCAAAATCAAGAGTCTTTTTTAAGGAATAACAGGTTTGTTGAAAGGAGAGATGATTTTTACCGGTATTTCTTGTATATAATTGATTACCGGCTTGAAGGAAGTACTTCACCACTGGCTTTTCAAAGTGATAATATCAAGGCAATCATTCTTAATCACAGGAAGCAAAATATGATAAGCGAACTAAGGCAGCAACTTTATAAAGATGCAGTGAGCAATAATAACTTTGAAATTTATTAATATTTGAATACATCAGAAAAAGAACTTTTAAAAACAAATAGCATATAATTCTAATGAGAAATATCAAAACCATAATTTCTGCAGTGATTTTATTTGCTGCCATTAACCAATCAGTAGCACAGGAGAAAGTTATTATTGATCAGGTAGTTGCTGTTGTTGGCAACAGTGCAATTCTTAAATCGGATCTTTATAATCAGCAACGCCAACTTGAATCGCAAGGAATTACTTTTGGATCCGATGCACAGTGTGAACTGTTGGATGAGATGCTTTATCAGAAACTTCTTTTTAATCAGGCTGTGATTGACAGTATTGAAGTCTCCGACATGCAGGTTGAACAAATCCTTGAAAGAAGGCTCAGATTTTTCATACAACAGATCGGATCTCGTGAGCAACTTGAAGCATATTATGGAAAAACAATTGACGAATTGAAAGATGAGTTCAGGCCACTTATAAGGGAGCAGGAACTTAGCCAGATGATGGAGTCAGAAATAACAAAAAATGTAAGAGTGACCCCTTCTCAGGTGCGTAGTTTTTATAATAATCTTCCTCCTGACAGTATACCTACTGTTGAGAGTGAAACGGAGATGGCCCAGATTGTTATAAAACCGCAGGTTGAACAAGATGAAATAGATGAAACCAAAAGAAGGCTCAACGAACTCAGAGAACGTGTCTTGCAGGGAGAGAGTTTTAATACACTTGCAATTCTATACTCAGAAGATCCGGGGTCGGCACGTCGGGGCGGAGAACTGGGTTTTTATGGAAGGGGAGAACTATTTCCTGAATTTGAAGCAACAGCTTTCGGGCTGATGCCAGGTGAAGTTTCAGAGATCATTGAAACGCAAGCTGGTTTTCACATTATACAAATGATAGAAAGACGTGGAGAACAGATCAATGTGAGACATATTCTTATTCAACCCCAGATTTCTCCTTTGCAATTAAGTAAAGCAAGAAGCAAGCTTGATAGCATAAGAAACCTTATCATCAATGAGGAAATGACATTTGCCGAAGCTGCCTTGAAATTTTCTGATGATCCTGGAAAAATCAATGGCGGTGCAATGATTAATCCCTATACCAACACGACCCGGTTCCGCAATGATGAAATAGATCAAAACTTGTTTTTCGTTGTCGACAGACTGGAAGAAGGTGAAATCTCCAGTCCTGTGCCTATGATGACTGAAGAAGGAAAACAAGCTTTCCGAATCGTAAAAGTTACCCGCCGGATTGATGCTCACCTTGCCAGTCTTGAAGGAGACTATGATTTTATTCAGCAAATTGCGCTCAATAAGAAAAAAATGGAAGCCGTTCAGGCATGGATGAAAAGAAGAATCGGGAATACTTTTATTTCCATTAATGAAAACTTCATTGATTGTAATTTTTCTGTGGCCTGGACTGATAATGTTGTCAGAGCTTCAAATTAGTTAAAATACTAAAGTATCTTTTATGGAATTTAAGTCAGATGTGGAAGCATTGGAAGCTTTCTCCAATAAATATTCTCAACTTCGAAATGAAATAGCCAAAATAATAATCGGGCAGGATGAAGTAATCAGGAAGGTTATTATATCAATTTTTAGCCGTGGGCATTGCTTATTGGTAGGTGTACCCGGACTGGCAAAAACTTTACTGGTAAATACCATTGCACAAACCCTGGGATTAAAATATAACCGGATTCAATTTACTCCTGATTTAATGCCATCTGATATTATTGGAACCGAGATTCTTGATGAGACAAGAAACTTCAGGTTTATTGAAGGACCAGTGTTTGCCAATGTAATACTGGCTGATGAAATAAACCGCACTCCTCCAAAAACACAATCGGCATTACTTGAAGCTATGCAGGAAAAGTCAGTTACAGCAGCAGGAATAACTTACAAGCTGGAAGATCCCTTTTTTGTACTTGCCACGCAAAATCCCATTGAACAGGAAGGAACATATCCGCTTCCCGAAGCACAGCTTGATCGTTTTATGTTTAATGTATGGCTTGACTACCCCAGCTTTGATGAAGAAGTAAATGTGGTAAAAACTACAACTGCAGATTTTGAAAAAGAACTAAACGTGGTACTTAATGCAAGCGATATAATTTTTTTTCAAAAACTAATTAGAAAAGTTCCCGTAGCCGATAATGTAATCGAATATGCAGTAAAACTTGCATCACGAACCAGGCCAGGATCGCCCGAAGCACACCCGTTTGCCAGGGAGTATGTGAGCTGGGGAGCAGGACCACGCGCATCTCAGTATCTTATTCTTGGAGCCAAATGTAATGCAGCTATTAACGGTAAGTATTCACCTGACATAGAAGATGTAAATGTAATTGCAAATGATGTCCTGCGTCACAGGGTTGTCAGAAATTATAAGGCAGAAGCTGAGGGAATCAGTATTGAAAATATTGTTGAAAAACTCTCTGAATAGATTAATCCTTACACTGATAATCAGGAATAATTTTTCATTATTGAACTGTTAATAAAATTCTGTTTTTTTAAAGCATATTTTTAATCTTATTTTGTATCTTTGTTTCCCTTTTGCTTTGAAGATTTACAAGGTTTTAAATATTCTTATTCTGTTCATTGAATTTTCTTTTAAAGCAGGTTTTTTTAATAAGAAATATTTGATTTCCAAGGTCCTGGAAAAAAGTTTTATTTTTTTCCAAAAAACTTCTTGTCAAATAGAAAAAGGTTCTTACCTTTGCACTCCCAAAGAAAGGGAACCCAGGATTAAGAACCGGGGTTAAAAACAAGAGAGAAAAAAGTTCTTTGATAAGATTTTGATAAAGACAATACAAGCGAGCGAGTACCCGGT
>CAYXIT010000187.1:0-1909 GCA_964465275.1 uncultured Bacteroidales bacterium
TCTGCAGGACAACTCATTCGAAATTGAATTTAATTCTGAAAAATATTTTATTGTACCCCATTCTTCTATTCTCATGCTCGTAAGAGATGATGACCTGATGACAGGAAAATAACAGGTAAGGTTTCAGGATAAAGTGTATTTATATTATTTTAAAATCAATGTAATTTAAAACCATAGCTATGTTTACTGAAAACGATTTGCAACAGCTTAAGGAAAAGGGTATTTCGGTTGAAATAGCCAAAGAACAGGTCCGCAATTTTGAAAATGGATTTCCGTATATTAAACTTGCCGCCCCTGCTACTGTGGATGATGGAATAGTCAAGATAGAAGATGATCGAATGCATGAATATATCAGCTTTTTTGAGCAGAAAGCCCCAACACTGGATATAGTTAAATTTGTTCCTGCCAGTGGTGCGGCAACCCGAATGTTCAAAGATCTCTTTACCTGGCGCGACGAACTGC
This sequence comes from uncultured Bacteroidales bacterium, assembly GCA_964465275.1. GTDB lineage: Bacteria > Bacteroidota > Bacteroidia > Bacteroidales > UBA7960 > SKVR01. Next base: position 463 of record CAYXIT010000187.1, read on the forward strand.
GAAAAGGAACATCTGTTGAACAATTAGGTGCCGAAAGCAAGCAGGCTGCTATGTTTTTTGATGAAATGAGATCATTTGCCTTCTGGAGCGATCTGACCAAAGTAATGTATAACAATGGCATGGATGCAGATGAGCTTTATAATAATAAAGATTTTTTACCCCTGATTGATAATCTATTGGATGATGCAGGTCTGGGTTATGCTATGCTGCCCAAAGGCTTGCTGCAGTTTCATTGTTATGAGCATTTTTGCCGTACGCCCCTTGAAGAACACCTGGTTGAAGGTGCCAATTACGTAAAAAAAGAAAACGGAAAAGTAAAACTTCATTTTACCGTTTCACCAGAGCACAGGGGGAGGTTTATTAATCATGTTGGTAGTAAGATTGATTCTTATGAAGAAGAATTTGGAGTAAAATATGAAATAAAATTTTCAGTGCAAAAGCCTTCCACCGATACCATGGCGGTTGATATGAATAATAAACCTTTTCGTAATAGCGATAGTTCCTTGCTTTTCAGGCCCGGTGGTCATGGTGCGCTTATTCAGAATCTTAATGAACTTAATGAGGATATTGTCTTCATCAAGAATATAGATAATGTTGTACCTGATCGTTTAAAGCAGGAAACATTTACTTACAAAAAACTTCTGGGAGGCTTATTGCTGTTTTTGCAGGAAAAAATATTCAAAATATTGAAGAAGATGGAAAGTGGTGATATTCCCGAAGACGAATATGCTGTAGCACGTACCTTTGCCATCGAATATCTTTACATTGATCCGGCAAAGCTACCGGCTGATGCTGCCAAAGGATCTGATAAACTTAAAGAAATCCTGGAGAGACCTATACGGATTTGCGGAATGGTAAAAAATGTGGGTGAGCCCGGGGGTGGTCCTTTCTGGGTAGAAGATAAGGGCACCGGCACCCGGTCATTGCAAATTGTAGAATCTTCGCAGGTGAATCATAATGATGCCGATCAGAAGAAGATCTTTGAACAATCAACACATTTTAACCCTGTTGATCTGGTTTGCTCATTAAAAGATCAACATGGAAAAACTTTTGATCTCAGATCGTTTGTTGATCCGGAAACGGGCTTTATCAGTGAGAAAAGCAAGGATGGCAGAGATCTCAAGGCCCAGGAACTACCGGGCTTATGGAACGGAGCAATGGCTCACTGGAATACCATCTTTGTGGAAGTACCACTTATCACTTTTAACCCGGTTAAAACCATATTGGATCTGTTACGTGAGGAACACCGGTAAGAAGTAATTACCGGTTCTGACTTTCCAACTCCATTTGTCTTGTTATAATCTCTTCGGCCTGCTCAATGGTTATGCGTTTGGCAAGGATGCGTTTGTCATGATCAAGCAAAAAGATAAGCGGAGTAGCCCATATGTCATATTTATCACGAAAGCCTGAAAGATTGGCGGGGTCGTGCACGTTTATCCAGCTAAGG
>CAYXIT010000187.1:1919-4236 GCA_964465275.1 uncultured Bacteroidales bacterium
AATTCAGCCATTTGTCTCTGTCAGCCTCCGTATTGGCAGCAAATACTTCCACACCTTTTGGGTTTAAGCGTTCATAAAACTCTTTGAGTTTAGGTGTCTGACGCTTACAGTGACCACATTCTGAATCCCAGAAGTATACAATGGTAAACTCAGCATCCACATCGTGCAGGCTTAACGGACTGCGATCGCGGGTAAACATGGTAATATCCGGTGCAGTTTTACCTATCAGGAGTGGCTTAAGTGCCATGGCGCGTTCTGCAATGCGCTTCAATTGTTCGGGTTCCACCCAGTCGGCCTCTCCGCTCATATAATAATTTTCTACCATGTGCACAAAAACAGCATCCATACCCATGATCTGTGAACGCTCAAAGGTATTTGTAACAAAAAATATTACGTATTTAAAAACCTCGGGATGTGCCCGTGCTTTTTCAACCAGGCGATCGGCTTCGGCAATGATGCTGTCAGGCATTTGCACCAATACCCTGGTAAAATATTGATTAAGCTTTGCATGAAATATGGGTGTACGCAAAAGACGGTCGTCAGAGAAGTCAATATTTTCCCAGAACCTTTCTTTGTAAACCTGGTAAAGAAACTCGTTATCAGCTGTTCCGTCATCTTTCAGAGGTGCCTCAGGCATATCGGGTTCCTGCTGAGCAAGAATGATCTTACCAAACAATCCATCAGGAAACTCTTCAATGATCTCCTGTTGTAATGCTTTAACCTGCTCGTCGGCGTCAGTAAGTACAGCACGTAATTCACTTTTCCTTTCTTCTGAAATTCCGGGGTCCTGGAGTTCGGTTCTTGCAGGACCTGTTATCTCATTCTGCCGGCCAATAAAGCGCATATAATTGTAAAAAGCTTCGTTATCGGGTGAGTTTTCAAACTTCATTGTACTGATGAAATTATCCATCTCAGTATCAACGCTGAAATGCTGATTCTTATCAATTATGATTTCAAAATACTTCTGGCCGGGCAATACTACCATGTACATTCCCTGATCAAGTCTTTCATCACCCTCGAAAACAAAATGCCCTTCATTATCAACTCTTACGGTATCCTGAATATACTGGCGGTTACCGAAATGATAAGCCAGCATAGAAATTGTATCCTGTACTCCGTCTACTTTTACGTCTATCCGGTATCCTTTTTCGGCAATGGCACAACTTAAAACACTGCCGGTTATTAAAACTGTATAAAGAAGTCTTTTCAGGTTCATATGAACTTGTATTTAAGCGATTAGATATATTGAATGATTGCGAATTTACTAACAATTCAGAACCCATCATTGTTTTTTGCTTTTTTTTGGTATATGAAATGCAGAATAACAATTAAATGTTCAGAAGTTTTATCTGCTAGACTGCTGATTTCAGTCACCACTGAAAAGCATTGATTTGTGGGGACTCCAGCCTAAACTCCGTAAATTATTTATATGCAGTTGCGGGGGGGTTATTCTTCAGAGAGTTCATCATCAGAAAACAATTCCGGATCAATGCTGTCGCGGTAAATTTTTACATGAATATTGGTAAGCGCCTGCAGTATTCTTAATCCCCAATGATTCTCAAACAGTTTCTGAAGTTCTGCCACTGCGCAGCGTTTGCTTTGCATAGGAGCTTTCTGGTAAAGCATCACAAAGTCTTTCATGTCCTGGTAAATATCCGACATGTTATCAGATAAGCTCACTTCTTCCGAATCATAATTATGATCGTGTACAAAATAGACATCGTTGTTGCCAAATTTTTCCCTAAGGGTTTTAAATACCGACTCCCATTGTTCTTCTGTAACGAAGCGTTCCATAAATTCAGGATCGGCTTCAACGTTGGCGGGTAATACCGCGCCTTTAAGGTAGAGCAGGGGACCGATTTTCTGGAAGTAGGAAAAAATCTCCTGAGCAGAGTATTTTTCGGCCTGCTCAAAAAACAGGCAATATTCGTGTGCAACGGTTATCATTTCAATCACCTGGCGCGATAAAACCGGATTTTCTTCTGTAGCGTTCATGACAAAAAAATGTTTGTACAAACCTAACAAAAATCATCCTAAAAAAAATGCTTCTAAAGGTGTTGTGCAAAATAAAACTTTTCTTACCTTTGCCACACATTTTCAAAAAGCATTCTGCAACGGTCTTTCCTTACTGAACAGCTGAAAATGTAACAACAAGCCCAGGTGGTGAAATTGGTAGACACGCTACTTTGAGGGGGTAGTGAGCGCAAGCTCGTGCAAGTTCGAGTCTTGTCCTGGGCACCATTTTTTCAAAACGATCTTAATCTTATTTGCCCAGATGGCGAAATTGGTAGACGCGCTAGTTTCAGGGACTAGTGTA
>CAYXIT010000188.1:0-1695 GCA_964465275.1 uncultured Bacteroidales bacterium
GATCCGCCATTGCATGAATTCCTTCCGCACGATGAGAAGAGCCAAGAAGAAATGGCCAAAGAATTAGGTGTAGATGCCAAAGAAGTAAAAGCAAAAGTTGATTCACTGCATGAATTTAACCCCATGCTGGGTCACCGTGGTTGCAGATTGGGTAATACCTATCCTGAGATTACTGAAATGCAGGCACGTGCCATCATCGAAGCTGCACTTAATCTGAAGAAAAAAGGTATCAGGGCAATTCCTGAGATTATGATTCCGCTTACCGGAACCCATGAAGAGATGAAGCTCCAGGAAAAAATCGTTCGCAATACTATTGCACAGGTTTTTGAAGAATACGGAGATACCATTGAGCATCTGGTAGGTACCATGATCGAAATTCCGAGAGCAACACTTATCGCAGATAAAATTGCTGAAAGTGCTGAGTTCTTCTCTTTCGGAACCAACGACCTTACCCAGATGACCTTTGGTTACTCACGTGATGATGCCGGAGCGTTCCTTCCCATCTATATTGAGAAAGGATTGCTTAAGCATGATCCGTTCCAGGTTCTTGACCAGGAAGGTGTAGGCCAGTTGGTAAAACTAGGTATTGAAAGAGGACGCAAAGGCCGCCCGAATCTGAAGATCGGTATCTGCGGAGAACACGGTGGTGAGCCCAGCTCAGTTGAATTCTGCCATACAGTAGGCATGGACTATGTAAGTTGTTCGCCCTTCCGCGTTCCCATCGCACGCCTTGCTGCTGCGCAAGCTGTAGCCCGTGAAAAACAGGCTGCAAAAGGTGGCCAGACTGCCTTTACTACTGCATAAGCGGTAATTAAATAAATATTTCAAAAAAGAGCATCCGGATGGGTGCTCTTTTTTTTATCAGCTTAATCATCTGCATCGACGCTTATATATAATCGATAAACCTAAATCTTTCTATTTCCGGCATATTGAATAAAAAAATCCATTTGATTATTAGTAAAAAGAGAGGTTTCTTTGTCTAACCATTAATCTCCACTAACGTTTTAAAACCAAATATTCCTAAAATGAGAAACTTTACTTTCACTCTGATTATTTTATTCCTGACAAGTTTTGTTTATTCCGGTAAAAATGAAAGGAATTTGTTACATGAATTCCATGACAATGCCCAGTGGCATGATGATTTTGCAATTGATAATATTGAAGGCTGGATTATGATTGATGCTGACGGTCAGGCCACAAGCGGACCTTCTTTTCAAAACTTCCCCAACAAAGGCCTGCCAATGTCTTTTATAATTTATAACCCATCGCAAACCGACCCGGTAAATACTTTTCCGGAATTTGAACCCCGCACCGGCGATAAAGTTTTCATGAGCATCAGTTCTGACGACGGACCAAGCGAAGACTGGATGATTACTAAAGAACTGGCACCCCACAATGGCGGAACTTTCTCATTCTACACCAAAGGTACCTTCAGTTTCTTTGGTAATGAAAGCTTTAAAGTAGCATATTCAACAACCGGTTTTGAGCCTGAAGATTTCACATACTTCAATAACGGTAACACCTATGAACCAGGATTCAACTGGGCACGCTACGAATTTACCATTCCGGCAGGCACAAAACATATTGCAATAATTTGTGTGTCTTACGCAGTGGCATTACTTGTCGACGATATTGAATTTACCACAAATACATCAGTACAGAGTCCTGCAGCCATATCAGGATTTTCATCAGAAA
>CAYXIT010000188.1:1705-4166 GCA_964465275.1 uncultured Bacteroidales bacterium
GATATTGAAAATAACCCGCTTTCCGATCTTTCAGGAGTAAAGATATACAGGGGCTCACATCCCATGGGATTTATAGAAATAGCTGATATTACTGAAGTTGAACCGGGTGAACCGAGCCAGTTTTCTGACAATACGGTGGAAATTAATGAATATTATGCATACCGTCTCGTGCCCTACAATACTTCAGGACCTGGTCAGCCATGGACATCTGACTTTTTATACCTGGCTATGGAAACAGTGCCCGGTGCACCGCATACGGTTGAATTTTCACAAAATGGAGAACTTCAGACTGTTATCAGCTGGAACGAAGTTACATATGGTGAAAACGGCGGTTTATTGCAGGATCCTGTTGCCGGGTATACCATTATCAGAAAACTGGGAAACCAGGCTGTAACCCTGGCAACGCTTCATCTTGAGTCTACATTTACAGAAACTGAAATCCCGGATTTCAACCTTTACCGCTACGAAATAATTGCCCAGACCAATGAAACCAATACCGGACCGCCTGCGGTAAGGAATAATTATTCAGGCATGGGCGCGGAGCATGAGCCGGTAACTTCTGGAGTTACCGAATCGAACCAGGTATTTGAACTTACCAGAAATTCCATTCTTTCCCAGAGTATTTATAAGGCTGAGGAACTGGGCTCTGCAGGACTAATAACAGGATTATCCTGGTTCAGCAATATGGGTGATGCCGGTGGAACAACAACCTATAAAATTTACATAAGCAAAACAGAACGAAATGATTTTGGACCCAATAATGACAATGCGGTTTGGGAATATTATGCCAATCAGAAACTGGTTTTTGACGGACCCATTGCTTTTGAAGTAGGACGCAATGCTATTGAAATAGAATTGGATCAACCGTTCTTTTATGAGGCCGTCAGCGGACAAAATATCATTATTACCGTGATCAAGCCCTTGATAGACAATCCCCCTTCAGGTTCAAATTTCAAATTCATGAATACTCAGGTTGAAACTATGCGGACCTATTATGCTATCGGTTATGGCGTGGATATGAGCACCATTACCCAGCAACCTGCTGCATGGGCAACTGAAGAAGTGGCAACCATACCGAGTATTGTAACCACGAAAAATCAAAATTTCGGAACTGTTTCAGGAACAGTGATAATGGGTGGCGAAGGTTCAGGAATGGATGATGTTAATATTGAAGTTATACCTTCCGATGAAACTGGCTACCAGCAGGAGTCAGTTACAACCGACAGTAACGGTGAATACATCATTCCGGCGCTTTTACCGGGTAGTTATACAATTTCTTTTGCAAAGGAAGGATTCAATACCTACGAAAATTTATTCACCATAGGAGCTAATCAGCATATTGAAATGGATGTTGTGCTTTCTTCAGCTACCCCGGTAATAGTAAGCGGGGTAGTAACGGACAACTCGGAAAACCCCATCGTCAATGCCTATGTAGAGTTAAGTGGCTACTCTTCCCACCTTACTACTACCGGCGAGTCAGGTGAATTTTCAATTCAGATCTTCGGTGGAATGGATTATGATATGGAAGTTACACATCCACTGTATTTTAGCTCTTCGCAGTCATTTAACAGCGAAGAAGAAGACTTTTCTGTAGGTTCCGTTTTTCTGGATCCGATGCCGCACAAACCCATGAATATTGTTGCTGAAATTGAGAATGGCAACGGGATCATAACCTGGGAAAAGCCCTATGGTCTGGACAACCAAACCATGCTCGAATGGGGGTCTCTTACCAACAATACAGCGTGGGGATGGGGTGGTGCAGAATTTACAGCGGGAATCAGGTTTACCATATCCGATCTCAACAGCATTGTTCCGGAGGATGGCAAGCTGACACACATAAAAGCCTACATTGCCAATAATGCCAATATCCATCTTGAAGTATTTGAAGGTCCGCAGGCCGCAGAACTGATTTACACACATGCTGAATCTATAACGGAAGAGGGCTGGTATACATTTGAGCTCAGCAGAGCCATCCCTGTTGATAAAACCAAGGAACTCTGGATCGGAATCCGCTTCGAACCCGGCTACGGTGCATACCCCATTGGCATTGATGAAGGTCCCAACGCCCCACAACGAAAGGGAAGCATGCTTTATGATGACGGTACCTGGACAGGCATGAGCCTTACCAATAAGAACTGGAATATTTACGGAATTGTTAATACTACGGTTAACGCTGACCCCATGGGTTATATGGTATACAGGGGCCTGAAAGATACCGATCCCGGCACATGGATGAACTTAACACCCGAAATTATTACTAATGAAGTGTTTACAGATGAATCGCTTGCAGAGGCCGAGGCCGGCATTTACCGTTACGGAGTTCTGGCTAAATACAATGACGATCTTTTTTCTGAAATAAATTTTTCCAATGATATTATGCTTGATGTTTTGTTTAACATCACCATCAAGCCCTTGCCTAATAGCGGAAGTCCTGCCGGTGCCTACATCAGCATCTGGAATG
>CAYXIT010000189.1:0-639 GCA_964465275.1 uncultured Bacteroidales bacterium
TTTTTCAATCATGGTTAATAAGGGTGACAGTGTCCTGTTTCAGGCTGTGGGATTTTTCACTGATACGCTGGCAGTGACCACTGAAATACTGAATAGTGAAAAGATAATCATTGTTCCGCTAAGAGATAAAACATATCAACTTCCTACGGTGGATGTTTATCCTTATGCCACATTTGCCGAATTCAAGCACGCTTTTTTAAATTTTGAAGATCCTGAACCCCCTTTGGATCTGCAACTTCCTCCTGCAGAGTTTCAGCCTGATCCCGGTGATGCAGTTGGTATTGTGATTCCAGGTCCCATAACAGCATTGTATGAACGTTTCAGCCGAAGGGGCCGTGAAATGGCAAAATACAAGGAAATCACCGATGAGGCTGAATTGGCCCGAAAAGCTTCAAAGGTTGTTAACCCCGAAGTTATAAAAAGACTTACAGGAATTGAAAGTGAACAGGAATATTATATCTTTCTGGATTTCTGTAATATGAGTTACGAATATATCATAAATACCAAAGATTACCTGGTATATCAGAGAATATTGCGATGCTATGAGCAATATGCTGCTTTGAAACCCTGATGATTCCAGGCAAAGGCAGATTATTTACCCCAATATCATACCTACAATAGTAGCACTCATTAAGCCTG
>CAYXIT010000189.1:761-4086 GCA_964465275.1 uncultured Bacteroidales bacterium
TAATTTTTTCACCAAGTAGTCTTCCCACGAGTGTAATATCAGGCAGACTTACACCAATCAACCACATAATGGGAGCAAAGGTATATCCCAGGATAAACTGAAGTGACAACTGTTCATATTGTCCGTTTGTAATTTCGGCAATTCTTGGGTTAAGATTGGTCCAGTCGCCGACCCAACCTACAATGAAATTAAACATTGCAATGAAAGCGATAAAAACCAGCAGCATGGCTGCCACATTCGCTGCAAGTCTTAGTCCTTCTCCGGTTCCGTTTGAAATGGCATCCAAAACATTGCTTCCTATACGGTCTTTAGAGATTTCCATGGTTTCGTCGATCTCTTCAGTTTGTGGATACAATATTTTTGTAATCACTACTGCTCCGGGCGCGGCCATTATAGATGCAGCAAGCAGGTGTTTGGCAAAAATAAGCCTCTGCACCGGATCATCACCACCCAGAAAGCTGATATAGGCTGCAAGCACACCTCCTGCAAGTGTTGCCATACCCCCGGTCATTACCAGTAGTATTTCCGATTTGGTCATATCAGGCAGGTAGGCCTTGATCATAAGAGGAGATTCGGTTTGCCCGAGGAAAATATTTCCTGCTACTGAGAGACTTTCAGCACCTGAAAGTTTCATGGCCTTTGTCATCAGCCATGCGAGACCGTATACGATTTTCTGAATAATCCCCAGGTAAAACAGCAAACTGGTTAGTGCCGAGAAAAAGATTATAGTTGGAAGCACCTGGAAAGCGAAAATATATCCATAGGTTTCAGTATCCAGAAAACCACCAAACAGAAATTCGGTGCCGGCTTTTGTAAAATCTAGAATTCCGACAAATATTTTTCCTACTATTTCAAAAAAATACTGGATGGCCGGTACCTGTAAAATTCCAAAAGCTATAAGCACCTGAATAGCAAGTCCTATTCCTACAACTTTCCATGAAATAGCTTTTCTGTTGGCACTGAAAACCCATGCTATTGCTATTAAAACGAGCATTCCAAATAATCCCCTTATAATATTGGTAATGCCAAAAGCAAAAACCGTTGTTTCTACAGGATTGTATTCAAGGTAGTAGATATATTGGTTATCAGAAAGAATAAGCTCATTTTCAGTAAGTTCTTCTACTATAAAGAACATAGGGCGTTCCTGCCCTTTTAGCATATCGCCTGTGATCCGGGCAATAGGCTCATTCTGGTGGAAAAGCGTTACAACAGGGTCTCCTTCAGTTGCTTCATAAACGACTGAATCAATTTCAAGAATCAGGTCGTCAAGTTCAGGAAGCAGTATAAGTGTATCGTTTTCAAATGTCCATGATCCGCTAAATGATATATTTAAAGCGGGAAATGAAAGATTAAATACATTCTCATTTGTATTAAGAATGCTTAGAAATTCATTTTCAGCTATTTCCAGAGTTTCCCCCGATTCTTTGTCTGTGATTGTTTTAAGTTCCCAGTTTTGTGTGATAACAGCTTCGGGTTGTTCCGGTTCGGTGGTACAGGAAGAAAATATAATAATTACAAATAATAATAAAGTCAGCGGGAAAGGCAGAAGAAGTATTTTTTTTCTCATCAGCGTAATATTTTTGATTTGAATGGAAAAAGTATCACCCTTTAAAAAAAAAAGGTTTGCAGATAATGCCTGCAAACCTATTAAATTTTTTTAAAAGAAATTTAGTTTTTGGAAAATAATGTAAAGACTAATAAATTCTATTTTCTGGATTTCTTTCTTTTATTTATTTCATCCCTGATTTTCGATGCTTTTTCATATGCTTCTTCATCGATGGCGCCCATAAGGAGATCTTCGAGCTCTTTTATGCTCAAACTTTCATAGTCAGAGGGTGCTACTTCGGGTTCACTTCGGAACGCTTCTTCTTCGGGGCTTTTTTCATCGTCCTGTAATACAATTCCGGCCGCGCTTAATATACTCTCATAAGTATAAATCGGGCATTTAAACCTTACTGCAAGCGCCACAGCATCAGAAGTACGGGAGTCAATTTCCACCTCTTTTATCCCATCAAAACAAATTAGTTTGGAATAAAAGATGCCCTCTGCAAATTTGTATATGATTACTTCTTTAATGATGATATTAAAAGTTTGGGCAAAATTCTTCAAAAGGTCATGGGTTAGTGGTCTGGAAGGTTTCATCTTTTCCAGTTCAATGGCAATGGCCTGTGCTTCAAAACTTCCGATAATGATAGGCAACCTCCTTTTTTCACCATTTTCTCCTAGAATTAATGCGTAGGCACCCGATTGTGATTGACTATAAGAAATCCCCAATATTTCTAGTTTTATTTTTTCCATCCGGAATAGTAGCTTTTATCGTATGTTGATTTTTGTCCTCTGTTTAGCTGTGTTTTTACAAATTTAGAGGTATTTTATGACTTTTCTATACAATGATTGCATTTTTCGGGTATTTGGCTGATGGTTGTTCTTCATTCATCAAGGCATCAGAGAGTGTTTTGTTTAAACCTGAAAATATATTAATATAATACATGAACTTTTTAATTGATACTTGGAATTAATTTTTAAATTTGCCCACATCCTAAACAATCAAAACAAAACACAGTAATCATTTAATTATTAAAGGAGGAAAAACATGCCATTAATTTTCTGGTTGGTACCATTTAGTGCTGCCTTAGCTTTGATCTTTGCCTGGGGATTTTTCCGGCAGATGATGAAACATGATGAAGGCACTGATATGATGAAAAAAATTGCTGAACATGTTCGTAAAGGAGCATCGGCGTATTTAAGACAACAATACAAAATAGTTATTGTTGTTTTTTTGATTATAACGGTAATATTCAGTATCCTGGCTTATGGGTTAGGGGTGCAGAATCCGTGGGTGCCTTTTGCTTTTATTTCGGGAGGTTTCTTTTCGGGCCTTGCTGGTTTCTTCGGTATGAAGGCTGCAACTTATGCATCAGCTCGTGTAGCAAACGCCTGCCGTAATTCGCTGAATCAGGGTTTGCGTCTTGCTTTCCGCAGTGGTGCGGTGATGGGGTTGGTAGTTGTGGGATTGGTGCTTGTTGATATTTCAGTCTGGTTTACTATTCTAAACCAGTTTATCCCGGAAACAGCTGACGGATATAAATTGATGACCATTACCGCTGTGATGCTTACATTCGGGATGGGTGCATCAACGCAGGCTTTGTTTGCACGTGTTGGCGGTGGTATATATACAAAGGCTGCCGATGTGGGTGCCGACCTTGTGGGTAAGGTAGAAGCCGGTATTCCTGAAGATGACCCCAGGAATCCTGCAACCATTGCCGATAATGTAGGAGATAATGTAGGAGATGTGGCAGGTATGGGTGCCGACCTGTTTGAGTCT
>CAYXIT010000190.1:0-4040 GCA_964465275.1 uncultured Bacteroidales bacterium
AGCCAAGGATCAGCACCGGCAAAAAGAAAAAGCCGCCGCCACCCCCTATAACCGAGCCAAAAAAACCAATGACAAAACCCACTATGGGCAGCCACAAATATGAATTTTCAAAAACAGAATGAAATACCATAGCCCAATACTCCACGGTTTCAGCCGGTAAATGTAAACTTATTTATTCTTTTAAACTATATTGACAATATTTTTTTTGTTTTTTAGTACTCTGATTAAATTCTATTATAAATAAACATAGTTAATAATACTAATTATTATTCTGTTCCCTAAACTCTGCAATTTATGTATTTTCGTAAAAAATTTCATTATGCCCAGACTATTAAAAATCCTTATACTCATAATGCTATTACCAGCTTACCTGCAGGCTAATCCTATAGAAGCTATCATTTACAACGGCACAGGGGCTCCGCTTGAGCACAAGCTGGCATCAATGACCCTGGCCGGCATAGTAAACCGCGAAGAACCCAGACTTTATCTGCTCAATGTTTATGAAACCTGGAGCTACAATCAAACCGATGAAAGCTGGCGCGATATTTATCAGCAGGAAGGCAATGTGGTTTTCACAGAAATTTCAGATTTTCAGGAGCTCATCGATCATTTTGAAAATGATATCAACGGAGCCATTACATACGACCCATCATTGACCTATGGAAACTTCACCGGGCAGAATTTCAGATGGCAGGCAGAGGTAGCCGCCATGCTGGGTGGCCTGACTGATTGCATACCTCTCCCCTATACCGATACGCAAACAAACATTCAACGTCCCGACAGTGTTTGGGTTCCCGATCATTTTCACGGTCAGGATCCTGTAAAAGTATCGGCAAAGCTTGAATTATCTTTTCATCCATGGAATAATGCTGAACTTAACCAGGAACAAAGGTACTTCCTTGCCCTTGACTGGGCGCTGGAAACCCTTCTCGACAGAACCAATCCACGAAAATTCTATTTGCGCGAGATCACCGACTGGACAGCCAGCCAACGGATGTTTCAGCTTAACCTGGCGGGCACGGAAAGTCTTAATTTTTATTCTCTTTCCGATGAAAAGGCTGAAAAGATTGAAACAGTGATGAATTATCTCAGGGAATCTAACCCTGATGAGATATTTCATGTTTATGGCTGGATGCGACCCGAACCCTTGGTGCAATGGGTGTCGGGCTGGGGTGGCAGTTTCCATGAAACCCTGCTGAGTAATCTTTCATGGCATCATATTTTTCCGGTTGATGAGAACTACCAATACTCGCGTCCTTCCGCTGTAAATCCTGAAGACGTTGAACTTGAAGATAAACACTACGTTTTGTTCATAGGTTCGGAAGGAGATGCAGGTAACTGGGTGGTAGGGTTTCAATCGGGTGCCTGGCACTCATCGCAAAGGGGTGAGGTTCCCCTGTGGTGGGGTTTTAACCTGCATATGTTTGACCAGTTTCCTTTCCTGGCACAATACTATTACAATACAGCAACGGAAAATGATGGATTTATATCAGTTACTACCCCATTGGGATATGCTTATTCCGACATGTTTCCGGAAAGTTTCTTACCCGATGCTATTGAGCAAACCACTGACCTGATCAATAAGTTTGTTATTCCATCGGTTTACGCTTACAAACACTACAATGGTGCCGGAGTATCAACATATCGCGGAATAGAAATATCAAACAATTACAATTTTAGTAAACTGGGAAGTTTCGCCGAAGCCACCGGGACAGAACTTACTTTTCTTTTTGATCCGGCCCTGCAAACCCAACGTCTATATACCAATTTCGGCGGGCTGCTTTACAACCATGTAAATGATGATACTTTTTACGGAAATGTAACAGATCTTGATGCTGCAGCGCAAAGGATAAAAAATAAACTGACGAACCAAAGCACACCCAGCTTCCTGCTGGCAGGTTATCAGCGATTCAGGCAAGATGGAACAAACGTAGGAGGAAACAATCCTGCAGATATTACACTACCACGACTGAAAACCCTCATGAACATTGTGAAAACAGACCCTGAAATTGGTGAGAATATCGAATTTGTAACACCTGAGAAATTTACATGGTTAATTCAAAAAAGTCTTGAGCCAACATCTATCAAAGATTTTTCAGATGTCCGAACAAACATTCGTGCATTTATAAATCAGTCTGGAAACCTGAATTTGAATATCCAGTCTGATAATGGCTTTGACCTGGTGGTTAAAGTATTTGACCTTTCAGGAAAAGAAATGATAAAAAGACCGTGGAACATAAACTCCGGCGAAAACATTCTCTTATTACCCGCCAATCACCTGGCAAGGGGAATTTATCTTGTAAACATTAGCGGGCGTAGTTTTTCACACACTATTAAGTTTGTTAAATAAGTCAGAACATCCGGTTGGTATTTGATGAATTAAGTTTAATTTTGCGGTTCGCAAATTCAATCATCTCATATGCCATAAAAACAGGTATTAATATGCTGAATATCATTATGTTTGGTCCTCCCGGGGCCGGAAAGGGTACGCAATCGCAACTGTTAATGTCAAGATATAATCTCACCTATATTTCAACAGGTGAATTGCTCCGAAAAGAAATAAGGGAAGGCACTGCAATAGGCAAAAAAGTTAAAGAACGGATTGAGGCTGGCGGACTTGCTGATGACGAAATCATTGTTCAGCTGATAAACAAAGCCATAAAGAACCATGAAGGAAGTGATGGTTTCCTTTTTGACGGATTTCCGCGTACCTATGTGCAGGCATATATTCTTGACGGATTGTTTATTCGATTGCAGCGCACTCTTACCCGAATCTTCATCCTTGATATTTCAGATGAAGAATGTACCAAAAGGTTGCTGCAAAGGGCCAGGGAACAAGGCCGCAAGGATGACAATGAAGCTGTAATAAAAAAACGGTTGCAGGAATACCATCAGAAGACATTGCCTGTACTTGATTTCTATAAAAATACCGGGTTGCTTACACGGGTAGATGCTACCGGTACATCTGAAGAGATTTTTTCAAGAATAAAAAAACATATTAATGAGGACATCAAGAAGCATTCAATCAATGTAGTTATGTTTGGTTACCCCGGGGCAGGGATGACAACCCAGGCCGACCGACTTGCAAAGGAATTTGATCTTACCATGATCGCAACCCGTGAACTTCTTCAGGAAGAAGTAAAAGCAAATACTCCCATAGGTAAACAAATTCAACCTTACATGGAAAAGGGTTTGTTGTTACCCGATGAAATTGTTATACGACTTATTGAAAAACGAATACAGGAAACCAATCAAAGCGGAAGGGGTTATGTTTTCAAGGGATATCCGAGAACTTTGGTTCAGGCATATATCCTTGACGGTATTCTCAAAAAGAAAGGACACGCTATCAACTGTGTCATCAATCTTAATGTCAATTACATTGAATTGATGAAACGCCTGGATGCCAGAAGCCGCACACAGAAAAAAATGCCTTACGATAATAATGCAACGACCATTGTATCAAGACTGGAAGAACACGAACTACACAGTGAATCTGTCCTTGAATACTATCGCCAGCATAACCAGGTTATTGATGTGGATGGGATTGGAGAAATTGAGGAAGTGTATGAAAGAGTGCGTGAACCTGTCTTAAGAACCAGTAAAAATTTGAGATAATGGCTACCTGCCTATTGAATCTGGATTTTTTTGTAGGTCACTTCACTATCTGTATTTACAGCAATAAGATAAATACCGGCTGAGAAGCCAGATATGTCAAAATCAAATTCCACAACATTTGGAAATAATTCAATCAGTTGACGACCAGTCAAGTCGGTAAGAAGAATTCTGTCCATATTTCCGGCTGAGCTTACATAAAGCCTGCCAGTTGCCGGGTTGGGATATATGTTTACATTATTTCCTTTATTTATTTCTGAAATAGCTGTATCATCCGGCAGTAAAGTAACATCTTCGGTAACATCTGAATTCACAACTTCTATAATACCTTCTGCCGGTAAATACTGATCGCCCCAAACAAGATAATCGTAAGTGCCGGGTTCAATATCGGTAAACACATAATCACCAGGATCATTATCCTGTCCACC
>CAYXIT010000191.1:0-3981 GCA_964465275.1 uncultured Bacteroidales bacterium
GCGTTTATGCTTATTTGGGAACGATCTTCCAGGGGGGCCATTTCAGACGGAATATTCGCGTATAACAATACTATAAGACCCACGGCACCTAAAAGAATTAAAAATGATATCCATCTTTTGGCCAGAAACCGATCGAGTGAGTTCTTATAGGCATTATTCATAGCCCGGAAAAATCCTTCAGTGCTTTTGTATAGTGCTCCCCTTTGGGTTCTCTGTTTGAGAATTTTGGTGGAAAGCATGGGTGTGAATGTAAGAGCCACAAAAGATGAAATGGCCACTGCCCCCGCAATGACGATACTGAATTCGCGGAACAAACGACCGGTCATCCCTTCAAGGAAAACGATAGGAATAAACACTGCGACCAATGTAATGGTTGTGGCAATGATGGCGAAAAAAATTTCCTGTGCCCCTTTCAATCCGGCCTGTTTGGGAGTCATCCCCTGCTCTATCTTCACATAAATATTTTCCATCATTACAATGGCATCATCCACCACCAGACCGATGGCAAGAACAATAGCCAGCAAGGTAAGCACATTGATGGTAAATCCGGCAATGTACATAATAAAGAAAGAACCTACCAGGGAAACAGGAATTACCAGTATAGGAATAAGCGTGGTGCGCCAGTCGCGCAGAAAAAGGAAAATAATAAGCACCACAAGCATAAAAGCAATAAAGATGGTATTCCTTACTTCCACAATGGATGAGCGAATGTATTTTGTATTATCAAAACCCACCTGATAAAAAACATCATCGGGCAGGTCTCTTTTTAAGTGTTCAAGACGGTTATAAACCTCATCAGCAATATCAATATGGTTCGAACCGGGTTGAGGGATAATTGCCACACCAACCATTGGAATACGATCGCGCATAAGAATGCTGCGTAGATTTTCAGAACCCAGTTCAGCCCGACCAATATCAATAAACCGTATCACCTGGTCTCCCTCCTGACGAATGATCAGGTTATTAAATTCATCAGGTGTGGTTAATAAACCGAGGGTTCTGATGGTAAGTTCGGTGGTTGAACCTTCGATACTTCCTGAAGGCAATTCCACGTTTTCACGGGCAATAGCATTACGGACATCAAGTGGGGTAAGATTATAACCGGCAAGTTTGGTTGGGTCCATCCATAAGCGCATACTCCATCTTCTTTGCCCCCAAATAGGTACTGAACTTACACCATCAATGGTCTGCAGGCGTTCCTGGAAGGTGAGCTCGGCAAACTCCGACAACTCGGTTAATGAACGCCGGTCGCTCTGGATGGTAATAAACATGATGGGACTGGCATCGGCATCGGCCTTGGAAACAGTGGGAGGGTCCACATCGCGCGGCAACCGACGCTGAGCCTGGGCAACTTTATCGCGGACATCATTGGCTGCGGTTTCCATATCCACGCTTAGCTCAAACTCAACGGTTATATTACTGCTCCCCTGGCGACTCACACTGGTTATGTTTCGTATTCCGGGTACAGCATTGATGGACTGCTCAAGCGGTTCGGTGATCTGTGCATCAATTACATCAGAATTGGCACCGGGATAAGAGGTTCTTACGGAAATTATGGGTGGGTCAACACTGGGGAACTCACGTACTCCCAGAAAAGTCATACCGATCAATCCGAACAGCAGAATAACGATAGTAAAAACCGTTGCCAGTACCGGGCGTTGTATACTAAGTGATGATAGGCTCATATTTCCTGTGACTCTGACAAATTATCAATAACAACCGACATTCCCTGTCGCAACTGCAAGATACCAGTTGTAATAAGAGTATCTCCGGGCTGCAAACCCGATGTAATCTGTATCATATCCTCAGTGCGCAAACCAGTTGTAACACTGACAGATTCAGCACTTCCGCTTCTGTAAACAAATACCCTGTCGCCATCCATCTCCGGAATCAGGGCTTCAGTGGGAATAGAAAGGGCATCATCAATCTCAGAAAGCTCCAGTTCAATAGAAACAAACCTTCCGGGTTTTATTCTTGCTCCGGGATTGTTATACCGTGCTCTTACAGTAATATTACGGGTACGAATATCCACTTTGGGATCTACGGCATAAACCCTTGCAACATGTGTATCAGGGTTGCCGTCGAGGACAAAACTCAGGGGGAACCCCACTGTAATTTCTCCTGCATACCGCTCCGGAATAGAAAATTCAATTTTCAAAGGATCATTTTTTATCAGGCGGGCAATCTGAGTATTTGGATTAACATAAGCACCTTCACTCACATGACGCAAACCGATAAAACCATCAAAAGGAGCCCTGAGTTCTGTTTCGGCAATCCGTGCCTCGATGAGCAAAATATCAGCTTCAAGCGATTGCAGCTCGGTAACGGCCTGGTCGTAGCTCTCCTGGCTGATGGCATCGCGCGACAGCAGGCTGCGCTGCCGGAACTCTCGCTCATCAGCAAGCTTTTTCTGGGCCTGCAGTTTTAATAGTTGAGCCTGCAAATGACGGTCGTTGATCTTGGCGAGCAACTGACCTTTTTTCACTGCCGTACCTTCATCAAAAAAGATATTGGTGATTTTTCCCGATGTCTCAAAAGAAAGGTCAACCTCTTCATCGGGAATGAGTGTGCCGGAACTGTTGATCATCTCCACAAGACGCTGTGGATTCATTTGTAAAGCATCCACATTTAATGTCTGGGGTCCTCTGAAAGCAACAGGTGCAACATTCTCTTCCGCATCAGTAAACAAAGGACTCAATTTAGGATAAAAGATGATCCCTGCCAGCACCAGAATGACAAGTGCTATAAAAAAAGGTTTGAATTTCTTGTTCATTTTGAAAAAAAATAGTTGTTGTGAACAACCCGGTTTGGAGCAAATAGTTTGCAACCGGAAAGCAAAATAATTATTAAAAAATAATAATACGGATAATGATAAAATCAATTTGAATGGTACCCCGTTTTTTACTCAGATAAGATTCCTGCAATCCCCTTAAAATTCAATTACTGCAGGAACATTTCCATTCAGGGGTCAAAAGTAAGTATATTAGATTTGAGGGCCTTGCTAATTATTCTTAAAAGTGTTTCCCTGCAACAGGAACCAATCTACCCATGCATCCATTTGTCTGACCGAGTTGGGTCTGAGTAAAATTTCACGTGTATCATCTAACAAATACAGGGTTGGTGTGGCAAATACATGCCAGGCCTGCACTATCGGACTTTCCCACTTTTGATAATCGCAAATACTGATGAAAGGAAATACACCTGCGAAGTTTTTGAAAATTTCTTTGTCTGCATCCAGCGAAACGTAAACCACTTCAACGTTATACCTGTTCCACTTTTCATATAACCGGGAAATTTGTAAAAGTTCTTCAGGGCATTGCGGGCACCAGCTTGCACCAAATACTACTACTGTATATGTACTTTTCAGATCAGATAGTTTTTGGGGAGTATTGGCAGGGTCGTATCCCGGAGCAAAATAATCTTCCCCGAAGTCAAAATCGGGAGCAGTATTTCCGGTTTTCATGGCACGGTAGCTTTCCAGTTGTGCAGCAAGGTTATTGTCAATGGTGCAGCTAAGTTCGTTGAGAACTTTCAATGCCAGATATTCTGAAGATTTGAATAAACTGCGCTGCTCCAGTAATGTAAACAGGTAATCGGTTATTTCGTTGAGTTTTTTTTCATCAGAAACAAGATTTTCTATCATATGGTCGATAGAGATATTCATTTCTGTAAACACCGAATCAAGCGATCGGCCGCTGTTTTCAATAAGCCAGAAATGATTCTCGATGGTTTCTCTTAGCAACCCGCTTTTGTAAAGCCGGGAACCGGTATAATCTATGCTTCTGAATGATGCTATAGCTGCAGGAATATCTTCCGTACGGTATTGTGCTATAACAGAAACAGAACTTACCAGCTTACGAACGGGTAAATACCAGCTTACGTAACTATCGGGGTTAAGACCAGCCAGAAATGCCTTGTCTTCTTCTCTTATGCGTTGCTTTTCCTGTCTGATGGCGGTTTTTGGATTTTTATGAATGGCAA
>CAYXIT010000192.1:0-3957 GCA_964465275.1 uncultured Bacteroidales bacterium
GGTAAGATCAGGGTTTAAAAACCATGAAAAATCATATTTCAGACCGAGGTCTTTAATTCCTGACTCCCAGGGAAATGCTCCTGTAAAAAGCGTATAGTTGTATTCACTGGTATATAGTGTGATGTTGGAAAACAACCTGTCACTAAAAATGTGATTCCATCGGGCAGTAGTTGTAAAGTTGTGCCAGGCAACTCCTGTTTTCCCCTGATCCTCCAAAGTCGTATAATTATCATTGCCCCGGAATACAGAGAAGAATACTCGGTTTTTATCATTTATCCGCCAATTAAGCTTGGCATTGAAATCCTGAATATGAAAATCTGCATCTGGTGCTCTTTGCCTGTAAAGCCATTCAAAATTAGACCGGCGGAAAGATGTAAAAAAAGAAGATTTCTCTTTTATTATGGGACTTTCAACAGAAAAACGATACATAAGCGGATTAAGAACTCCTTCAAGGTTGAATTTCTTCATATTTCCATCCCTTGTATGAACATCAATCAGGCTGGACAACCTTCCTCCTTTATCAACAGGCATATCCGCCTTATAAATATTAATCTCTTTTGCTACATCGGGTATGATCACTGAATAAAATCCAAAGAGATGAGCCGGATTGTAAACCGGAGCTTCGTCAATGAGAATGAGATTCTGGTCTTTGTTTCCGCCCCTGACAAAAAAGAAAGATGAACCATCACTATGTGTTTGTATACCGGGTAAAGTTTGCAGACTTTTTATTAATCCGTTCTCACCGGCAAATTCGGGGAGTTGCTCAAAACTTCGCGGATTTACGCTGATAAGACTACTCTGGCTTTTTTGAAGAGATTCAGAATTTTCATCAGCTATTACAGTTACCTCTACAAGTATGCGGCTATCTGCTTCCAGTTCAACATTTTTTCTCAGGTTTTTTTCCAAATTAATATTAATGGGTTGTTGTTTAAAACCGACAAAACTGAATATCAGGGAATATTGCCCGGGAGGCAGGCTGATTGAATAAAAACCATAGGCATTGGTTGTGGTTCCTGTATTGAGTTCTTTTACAATAACTGTGGCACCCGGCAATGTTTCGCCCGATGCCTTATCACGCAAATGACCGCTTACAGTGTAACGTATATCAGGGTCAACGTATTTAATGGCTTTACGAAGCACAATCTGATTTCTTACAAGGCTGTACTCCAGGTCATACAACCTGCAAATATATTCAAGAACGTTTTTAAGGGTTTCATTTTTAAAACTCAGACTTGATTTTTTATCATTATCAACAACGCGGCTATCATAAGAAAAATGTATTCCTGTTTGAGCGGTCAAATCTTTCAGAATTTGTTCAAGGCTTGCATCTTTAAGATCAAGATCAATGGGGTTTTGCAAAGCAGGATCCTGCGCTGAAGCAAATTTCGAGCATAATACTATCAGAAAAAAGATAAGCCTAGTTGTCATAATTTTGATTCAATACCAGAATACAGCAGATGATTATTCGCAGCTTTCGCCATACACATTGATGATGCCATTGGATCTTGTAAAGCGGATTTCAAAAGTTTCCCTGATAATGGTCAGGATATCTTCAAGGGGCTTGTTATCAAAAGTAGCAGTTAACCGGCAGCTTTGTAGTTCTTCATCCATAATTCTGAATTGTATGCCATATGCTCTCTCCAGAACTTTAAACACCTCTGCCAGGGGAGTGTTATCAAAAATGATCAATCCGGTTTTCCATGACAGATAATTAGGATCAACTATTTTATCTTCAATCAACTGATTTTCTTCTTTGTTGTATACCCCCTTGCTTCCTGCAACAAGAGCCAGTTGACGGCTGTCAGGAGCTATAAGTGCCACTTTGCCGGAGTTTACCATCACTTCCACTTCCGGCGCATCTTTAAAGGCACTGATGAAGAAGGATGTTCCCAGAACCATAATTTCAACATCCTGTGCTTCAACAATAAAAGGTTTCTGTAAATCCTGTGCAACATCAAAATAAGCTTCTCCTTCAAGTATTACCCTACGCTCGCCACTACGGAATTTCACAGGATAGGTAAGGCTTGAATGTTTATTGATATTGATAGTGGTTCCGTCATTAAGTTCCAGTTCAAGTGTTTCATTTCCGGCAACCAGTGTTTTTTCCTGCAATTGGGTAAAGTAAATAACAGAATATAATCCGGCTATAAGAAGTAAAACAGTTGCTGCAACTTTCCAGGCCTTTTTGTAAAATATGCCTGAATATAGTGGTCTTATATTTTCTTTTCCTTCCTGAGTTCCTGTTTCCCGGGCAATACTTTTCCAGGCCAGGGTTTTATCATAAACCTGTCCTTTGGTGGAAACGACCATCCAGCTTTTCTTGATTTCAAAAAATAACCTGCGTTTTTCTTCATCAGTTTTTACCCATTCCTCTAGCATTGTAACTTCATCAGGAGTTGCACTGCCGGTCAGGTATCTGGCTGACAGGATTTCAAAATCAATATGGTTATTTTTTTCTGTCATGGTTTTTCTTCAGTCATTATACACACAAAAACCTTTTTACCCTTATATGATTTGGTATTTTTTCGTTATAAATCATTCTTAATTTAAACCTGCCAGGTAAAAAAAAATTATAAGTATCCATATATCTTTCAATTCTTCTCTTAAAATCTTCAAAGCTTTTGACATTTGCGCTTCAACAGTTTTTTGCGAAATATTCAGTTTTTGCGCTACTTCCTTATACTTCATGTCTTCAAACCGACAAAGCATAAATATTTCCCTGCATTTCTCAGGTAGTTTTTCCAGTGCTTCCGCCAGTTGTTTTTCCAGATCCTGTTCCAGAAGATTGTCTTTTTCTGCTACGGGAATCTCAAGTTCAGCTTCAACATCAAGGTAGTAACTTCTGAATTTTTTATGATCGCGGATATGATTAAGACAACGATTTTTGACTGAGGTAAAAAGGTAACTTTTGATTTGCCGGTCAGGATCTATGGTATCTTTTTGTTGCCAGAGATTTATAAATACCTGTTGTACAATCTCCTCAGCATTGTCAGCATCCTTAATGTAGGCAGCAGCAAAACGACATAACGGATTATAATACAATTCAAATACTTTTTGAAATGTATCCTTATTTAAAGAAATATGATTTCCTTTATTATCCAAACCTATAAATTTTGAGCGAAAATAATCATTTTTAGTATTGAAGAATTAAGGGTTTCTTTGTTAATGCTAAAAAAAAGAAGCTGTTTCTGCTAGTGAAACAGCCTCTTTCTGACTTTGCCTGATGAATTTAATTAATGATCTGCAGTCTAGTTTGCACTTCGTTGCCGGAAATCACCTGAATGATGTAGGTTCCGGGTTTTAAAGCAGGATATATAACATTTTCACCGGCAGATAAATTTGTGTTGAAAACGATCGTACCGGTTATATCAGAAATGTGGAGCTGTGCATTGTGCACCAGTTTAATATTGAGTTTATCTCTTGCAGGATTTGGATAAACAATAAATATATTGTCTGAAATATCATCTTCAATACCAAGACCTCCCTGTAATTCAATCTGTGCTTTTTCAGAAACACCTGAATTATATACAGCTTCTATCTCGACCAGATGATAAGCTTCGGTAAGTCCGCTTATCCCGAAATTTGTTTCTGCAACATTCTCAGCGATCAGATTTCCATCCAGATAAATGTTGAAATGCAGAAAATGGTTGTATTCCTTTTGATAGGAAATGTCATCCAGCATCAGGAAGTAGGTGTTGTCGGAAATGTAATTAATGGCAACGTAACGCGTTCCTTCAGGTGTATCAAAGCTATACTCGGTCCATGTTGCCGGCGGGCTGATGCTCTCACCCTGGTCAAAAACCGTAAAGGAATTTGGTTCTGTGTCGCTGGTTGAATAAAGAACCCTGAAAGTTTCGGGATCGTTTCCTACAAGACTTTGTGCCTGGAAAGAGAATTTACCGTTACCTGTGGGAATGATCAGCCAGTCGTTGGCGGGGCCGTCGGGTCCGGCGAGAG
>CAYXIT010000193.1:0-2659 GCA_964465275.1 uncultured Bacteroidales bacterium
CTTTAGAAGTAAGCACCGTTTCGCCCCCCTTTTCACCTCCCCTGCTTTTCTCAATAAGTTTAAAACCCAGCCTTTCCTCAATATCCTTGAGATTTTGCCAAGTCTGCCGATAGGTGTACCCCATTTTTTCAACAGCAGCCTTCAAAGAACCAGTATCACGAATAGCTATAAGTAATTTCCATTTTCCCTCTCCCAAAAGACTTACGCCAGACTGTGTTTCAATCCAGAATTTGTAGTTTAATTTCAATCTTTCTGTTTTACTCATATCAGGCGGCAATATTAGTATAAATTTCGCAATCTTCTGAAATATCTATAGTATAACAAAGTCCCGAATAAATATAAATTATTGGTTTTATGTTTCTTATACACATTCAAAACAGATAATTTATAATCATTTCAAATAATGAGTGCATAGCTCATAAATAAAAAAATATTTGCAGTTTTGCGATATGTAATATTTACATGTCGAATTTAATACTATTACAATGAAATGCAATTTAAATTCCTGGTTCCGCAATACAATGATATTCATTTTTTCAGCCTGCTTTTGTGCCTGTAATCTGATGCCTGAATCACTTGCAGATGCAATAAGCGGCGCATCTAAACCGATGGCTCAGGATGGAAACAGCCTGTTTCACCAGACTGATGTGATAACCTTGAAAACAGGAGAACTTGAAGTAACAGGTGAGGTAAGAAACCCGGGAAGTGTTAATCTGGACAATCATTACATGCGTGAGGTTTTCATCAAGGAATCACTTTTTGATGACAATACAGGAATCAATTTTATTGGAGCCTACCGTTACCGTGGGTATTCATTATTTGACCTTCTTCACCCTTTTAATCATGATAAAAAGAATGCAGATGAATTCCGGCCGGCTATTGACTTGTACATAATAATAGAAAATGCAGCTGGAGAAACGGTTGTTTTCAGTTGGTCGGAGATTTTCCACACCAACAATCCTCATCAGATAATCATTGCAGCAGAGGCAGCTCCAATTGTTCCTTATCGAAAAGAAGTTGAATACGAAACCGGAGAATACTGGAAAGTAGTTGCAGCAAATGACCTTTTCGCCTGGCGGGTACTGGAAAATCCCGTTAAAATTACTGTCAGGTCTTTCGATAAAAAGAGTTACACTATTAACAGGGATCTGGACCCGCTATACAGAGCAGAAATAAATGTGGTAAAGAACAATGAAAATATAATGAAAATAGAACCAGTTGAAGATAAAAGCAACTTCACCCGCTACCATTCAAGCTTTTATGGTATGGGTATGGGTTATCATGAAGCAGCTTTTTTTGAAGGTCCTCTTCTTAAAAATACAATCCGGGATAATTTTAATTTTTTCGACAAAGACTGGAACCGTGATGGCCTGGTATGTTTCGCTGCTGTAGATGGTTATCGGGCAATATACAGCTACAGCGAACTGTTCAACCGAACCGACCAGGTTTTTCCAATCCTTGCTGTACCTGAAAATCCTGAAGACGGCGGGTTTTACAGGATTTTCCATCCTTCAGAATTTTATGCCGACCGATCAGTTAAATCGATCCGGGAAATGTATTTTTTCAGAGAGCGCCCCTAAACCCATATGATTTAATCATTAATTCAGTAAAACTTTAGGTTTATTTGGTTGTTTATTATAGTATTAAATCAACAAAATACTCTAACCAAAGTAAATAAACCCATGGAACTTAGCGCAAGAAACAAAATCAAAGGAACCATTACAGAAGTAAAGACAGGCAGTGTAATGGCCAAGGTAGCTGTCAAAATAGCAGATGGCACTGTTATTAACTCTATGATAACTATAGATAGCGTGGAGGATATGAATCTGAAGGTAGGTGATGAAGTTTTTGCCATCGTTAAATCTACCGAAGTAATGATCGGAAAATAATGCTACAGGTTGAATTAAAATACCCCCTTATACCCGAATAACCGGCATGCAAGGGGGTGTAATTTATCTGTGATTCTATAAATCATTTCAATGAAATCTTTCATGCCCGACTGAAAAAAAGATCTCAAACAAAAGATTCCAAACACGAGAACCGGAAATTATAACAATTAACTCTGATCTCCCTGAGTAACTTCAATATTATCAGCATCAACGGTATAAGCAGGACACAACTCTTTTGATTTACATCCACTCATACTTATGCCCAGCAACATCAGGGCAAAAACCGCATAAACAAGTCTTTTTTTCATTTTAATATAGTTTTGTTATAAAGAGAACCGAAAGAGTATTCATATTATATAATACTCCTGTTTTCAATAAATGTTACACTAAAAACTTAAATATTCTTTTGCGTAAGAAAAACAGCGATATAAATAATATCAGGTTGTTTTCGTGGCAAAAATAATAGATTTTTTGTACGATGTTTATTTTTTCAGAATTAACACTAAAAAAACCGCAATATTTGGTTTTATTGTTAAAAACTTTTGTATTGCGGTTATAATTCGGTTAAACTTACAACCCTAATTCACAATAAAACCTACGGGTTGATTTTCTTTCAATCTCATCACTTCCAGCGAATGGCTGTAGTTCATGATGTTTTTAACTACGTTTTCTGATGGCTTAACAACCTGCTCTTCTTTGGCCTGAAGGTTGAAGTAGTTTTCCATTATTTGCATCATTTGTGTTTCTGAGAGATGCCGGGAATCAACCAT
>CAYXIT010000193.1:2737-3891 GCA_964465275.1 uncultured Bacteroidales bacterium
GAAAGAAGTTCGAGAATCATAGTTAAATCATTGTCAAGAGTAGAAAAATGTTTCATCAACATAAATTTAATTGAACCTTAATTTCAACTGTATAACGGCATTACAAATTCATTTATTTTACACTTTAACAAAATATTTTATATGATGGAAATAATATGAAGCATAGCACCCGAATTGACAATGAAATTTGTATTTTTGCTTTCCTTTAAATTCCTGTCAGAAACAAAACAAAAACGATAAAATGAACGTACACGAGTATCAAGGTAAAGCTTTATTAAAGAAATATGGTGTCCCTGTTCCCGAGGGCATCATGGTAAAAGGCGTTGACGATGCCATAAAGGCAGCAAAAAAAATTCAGGAAACTACGGGTAATGAGGTTTGTGCGGTAAAAGCACAGATTCATGCCGGTGGCCGAGGCAAGGGTGGTGGAGTAAAAATCGCCAAAAACCTGGATGAGGTTAAAACCCATGCCGGAAATATCCTGGGAATTCAGCTGGTAACTCCGCAAACCAGTGCTGAAGGCAAAAAAGTCCGCAAACTTCTTATCGAACAAAACATCTACTATCCCGGACCATCAGAACCTTCCGAAATATATCTCAGTGTGCTTCTGAACCGGGCAACTTCACGCAATATGATCATGTATTCCCCTCGCGGAGGTATGAATATTGAAGAAGTTGCAGAAGAAACCCCGGAAGAGATATTCACCGAAGAAATTGATCCTAAAACCGGAATACAACCCTATCAATGCAGACGTATTGCATTTAATCTGGGACTGAAGGCAGAAGCCTTTAAAAACATGGTAAAGTTCGTACCAAAACTTTACAATGCTTATGAACAGAATGATGCAACATTACTTGAAATAAACCCCCTCTTTAAAACCGCCGATGACAAAATTCTTGTTGCCGATTGCAAAATGACAATCGACAGCAATGCACTGTTCCGGCACCCCGATATCATGGAGATGCGCGACCTTGATGAGGAAGATCCCATGGAAGTAGAAGCAGGCAAGTATGACCTGAACTATGTGAAACTTGATGGAAATGTGGGCTGTATGGTAAACGGTGCCGGGCTCGCCATGGCAACCATGGATATCATTAAACTTTCGGGCGGCGATCCGGCCAATTTCCTTGATGTAGGTGGTTCAGCGAATGCAA
>CAYXIT010000194.1:0-3859 GCA_964465275.1 uncultured Bacteroidales bacterium
TATTTTGAATAACTCTCAATGGGATCGATAGCAGGATATCTCTTACTGTCGGCCCTCTGTTGTGATAGTGCATAAAAACAGCGAGCAGCTTTTTTGGTTGATTCAGTAACCGGTTCTTTGAGGTTACCGCCGGCCGGAGATACGGTTCCGATAAACGTTATAGAGCCGGTTTCATCGTTATTAAGATAAACAAAACCTGCCCTTGAGTAAAAGTTTGAAATGATTGCAGGCAGGTCCATGGGGAAACCATCAGGTCCGGGTAGTTCTTCCATACGGTTCGACATTTCCCTTAGTGCTTGTGCCCATCGTGAGGTGGAGTCGGCCAGCAACATTACTTTCAATCCCATGGAGCGGTAATACTCGGCAATGGTCATGGCTGTATAAACAGAAGCTTCACGAGCAGCCACAGGCATATTTGATGTATTTGCAATAATGGTTGTACGTTCCATGAGTTTACGTCCGGTTCGGGGGTCATCCAACTCGGGGAACTCAGTGAAGATCTCCACCACCTCATTGGCCCTTTCACCGCAGGCTGCAATAACAACCAGATCAGCTTCTGCCTGTTTCGACAAGGCATGCTGCAATACTGTTTTTCCTGATCCGAACGGACCGGGAATAAAACCTGTACCACCTTCGGCAATGGGATTAAGGGTATCAAAAACCCTTACCCCGGTCTCCAGCACTTTAAATGGTCTTGGTTTCTCTTTGTAGGCTTTAATAGGGACTTTTACCGGCCATTTTTGTACCATTGTAACATTGTGTTCTTTACCATCCTTATCGGTAAGAACTGCCATGGTATCATGTATTTTATAAGTTCCTTTTTTGGAAACACTTTTTATTGTGTATTCACCTTCAAAAGTAAAAGGAACCATGATTTTATGGTCAATCCAGTTTTCTTTAACCTGGCCCAGCCAGTCGCCGGCTTGAACAGTGTCATCTTTTTTTGCGATGGGCTCGAATTCATATTCCTTAGCTTTTTCAAGGGGCTCGGTGTATTCACCCCTTGTCAAAAATATGCCCTTCATCTTATCCAGGTCATTTTGCAGTCCGTCAAAGTTTTTTGACAGCAATCCTGGTCCGAGAGAAACCTCAAGCATATGCCCGGCAAATTCAACTTCTGAACCAACCTTAAGACCGCGTGTACTTTCAAAAACCTGAACATAGACCTTACGACCCATGATCTTGATCACCTCGGCCATTAATCGGGTTCCTGCATGTTTGATGAAACAGATCTCGTTCTGTGCAACACGCTCATCGGCTTCAACAATTACGAGGTTGGCAATAATTCCGGTTACCTTACCTATTGTGCTCATATATTATTATTTTTCAGTAAATGTTTCGGGTAATTCATAACTTGATTTAAGATCCTGAAGCAGTTCTTCAAACAACTGTGTTCCATGATGCTTATCGAGGGCAAGCCATCTTTCCACCATACCCAGTTTCAGGGTAAAGGCAAGAATCTTATCTATGGTAAAATATTCAAAAAATGTTCTTTCATCCAGGTAATTCCATCGCAATTGGTCAATGGCTTTCTCACGCTGCTGTACATCGTCATCTTTGGCAATATTAAGCAAATCATCCATGTAAGGAATCTCTGCTGCAAGGCCGAAATCACGGGCGTGGCTTTTGCGGATGGTTTCGGAAATATCATCCCATCCTATAACCTGATACTCATAAGGAATATCGTAACGTCGACATACCAGAGCGGTAAGAAGATTGTTCAGGTCGCGGTTAAAACGGTACCATCCCCGCAAAAAATCGTGATTCATTGAAAGGACGTAATTATAAAAGAGAGTCGTGAGTTGATTTTCAGGACTCATATTCGGATAAACCGGTTCATTATCCTTAAATGATAAAATAAACCTGTTCATATATTCCGGTAACTCACCGGTAATTTCTTTGATATTTGATTCCAGCAATTCACGCTCAAAATTGCCGTGTGCATCGAATTCTTCTTCACTTTTTTCAAGTAAGTTAAGAAGATTTTTATTGTCGAAGGGAAGAAAAAGAATTTGTACCAACTGATAATCCAGCGGATGCACTTCCGTTTGTAGTTCTTTCCGGAAATCATTCTGACCCATGGAAAGTTTATGAATATCCAGTGTTATATCCTGCAGGCCAGCTACCAGACAATAATAATTTCGCTTCACTTGCTATCCTTTTTTAAGTTTTTAAATGACCGGTTTTTGTATTCCTTTTGAGTCCATAGGGTTTCTTTAAATAATGTCTTACCTGTGAACGATAACCACATTCGAAAATTGATTTTTGATCTTTAAAAAAACCGTATAATCCTATTTGCTTTCATATAGCATTTCAATAAGACGCGGACGCAGGTATGCACGGAAGAAATTATCGAAATCTTCATCAGTGAAACTTATGAGATATCCTCCCTCTTTAGGACCGATTTTAAAACCTCCTTTTATTTTATCTGAAAATGAAATTTCGAGTCCTTTATTAAGAATGTCTTTTGCTTTATCTTTGAAAACTTCTTCAAATTCTTTCTGTTTCTTTTCAGGCAACAGCACTTTCAGTTCAATGGGTTTGTCAGCTTTAGGATCCCAGTTTTTCACCATTTCAAGAACCACATCGCGGGTAAACTTAGCATCTTTAAAGGCATCTTTTATTTGCGGTTCAACGGCTTCAGCCTCAATAAGCTTAACAATTTTTTGCTGTGTATCAGAAATTAACTGCCGCGCAGATAGCTGTAACTCATTCATAGAGTTCTTTTTTAATTCTTCAGCTTCTTTTTTGGCATCTTTTACAATATCTTCGGCTTCTTTTTTTGCGCCGGAAACAATACCATCGGCCTCCTTCTTTGCAGAATTTATGATCTTTTCTGCTTCTTCATTGGCTTTATTTACCCCTTCCTGGTAAATCTTTTCGGTCAGTTCCTGAAGTTTCGTTTGCATAATAATGAATGTTTAAAAAACGAGTGAAATTATCTCTGTTCTGTATATATTCTCAGATGATTTATCAGCTTATTCTGAAGTTAAATAACCTTTTCGAAAAACTTATAAAGTCGATCTTTATTTATCTGAATTTCGGCTACGAAAGTATAAAAAAAAACTCCAAAATCTCACATCAAGTTATCAGAAATGGTCAAAAACTTTTGTTCCGCGGCAAAAATATAAAAAATTTATGATGTTATTAAATTAACAACTTATGAAAAATCACAAATTTTGACAGACAGGTTTTTGTTTTCTGTGGAAAAGGGTTATTTGGCTGCGGGATGGATATCATTTGCCTTAATGACAAAAGCTGGCAGATCCCTAGCTGCGCTGCGGGATGACACCTGGCCCAGACAAGGAAGTTGTGCGCCCGCCACTTTACGCTTTTTTTCTACCTTTGCAAAGAAAAAAAATCAGTGAAAATGAATAACCGTCAGCTTTTCTATAACTTCCTGGGGCAAACATCGCAGTCTCCCCTGGCCATTGAGATTGAACGGGCTGAAGGTATTTATATGTATGGACCGGGAGGAAAGCAATATACGGATCTGATATCAGGTATCAGCGTAAGCAATGTAGGACACTGCCATCCAGAAGTAGTTGAAGCGGCTAAGAAACAGGCTGAAACCTATATGCACCTTATGGTTTACGGTGAATTTTTGCAGAGTCCACAGTTGCGGCTGGCGAATATTATTACTGAAAACCTGCCGGGTAACCTCAATAATGTTTACATGGTAAATTCCGGCAGCGAAGCCATAGAAGGTGCTATGAAGCTGGCTAAGCGCTATACCGGACGATCAGAAATTGTGGCTTTCCGTAATGCTTATCATGGCAGCACACAAGGCTCGTTAAGTATTATGGGTGATGAAACTATGAAGAATGCTTTCAGGCCCCTTTTACCAGGTGTTCGTTTT
>CAYXIT010000195.1:0-3857 GCA_964465275.1 uncultured Bacteroidales bacterium
TAAGATCATAGAGTTCATCTCTTCCTTCATTTAAAAAATCTTCGGTTAATTTCCGGCCCCGGATGCCCGGTCTGTTTAACTTCACAGGAAGAGATTGATGCTATGAAAGCCCTGAACTTGCTAACCAGCGATACCTATGATTTTACCGGGAAAACCTATGCTGATATGCTTGCCATGCTCATCGGCGAAGTTAACAGCGATAATATTAAGCAAAAAGCAGCCAACTTTTTGGGTATTTCTAAAGATGCATATGCCATGAATGCTATTGAATGGCTGGGCCTTTTTGAACAGGAGCAGATGAAACGGCAGCAGGATACACCTTTTGAGATCACATCAGACCTTATGATAGAAAAAATGGAACTGGGTCGCGAAGAACGCGATATGGTA
The DNA here is from genome assembly GCA_964465275.1 of uncultured Bacteroidales bacterium. Classification (GTDB taxonomy): domain Bacteria; phylum Bacteroidota; class Bacteroidia; order Bacteroidales; family UBA7960; genus SKVR01. The sequence continues at coordinate 388 of CAYXIT010000195.1, forward strand.
GCAATGCAGCATGTTTTCCTTGCTTCCTATCCTGATGGCAAAAAAGAAGTTATCAAATCAAGCATGCTCGATTTTGGAACCCTGGCTACAGACACAGCCGTGGCACGTACGGTTGCTTTGCCTGCCGCAGTGGGTGTAGAAATGATTCTTAGCGGAGATATTAAAGAAAAAGGAGTTCATATTCCTGTCATTCCCGGTATTTATAACCCGATTCTGGATAAACTTGAAGATATGAACATAAAGATGGTGGAAGAATTCGGTCTGCCGGAAAGTGAAAATATAAAATAGATTGAGATTGAGAAGTATCATAGTCAGGGTATGACTCAAAGTCATGCCCTGACTCTTTTATTGTCGCGCCATTACTATTTTCAGGTAACCCTCTCCCTCTGCAAAGAAAAACGATTGTAAAGCTTCTCTTCGGCAATATTTTTCAATTGCATAACTGCTTCATAGATATCCATGTATGAAGTATAGAGCGGGGTTATTCCCAATCTTATATTATCGGGTTCACGAAAATCAGGGATTACAGATTTGCTTCCTGTTTTCGGGTCGATAAGTGCTTTACAAATCCTATAGGCCTCGGGGTGGCGAATGGAAACATGTGAACCCCTCTCCTGGTCTTTTACAGGAGAACCCAGGCTAAATCCAAGGGGCTCAAGATAATGTTTGTAAAGTTCGATTAAATAACGACTTTGGCTCAGACTTTTAAAACGCAGATTCTCAATACCTGCTTCATTCATTAAGTCAAGGGCAGGCTCTATGGCTGAAAGTGATAAAATCGGAGGCGTTCCTGCAAGGAATCTTTGAATGCCTTCAGCAGGCTCGTAATTCAATCTGAAATTGAACGGATCTTTTTGTCCGAACCAACCCCAGATTGGAGAAGCCAGTTTATCCTGCAGATCTTTACGAACATAAAGAAAGGCAATAGATCCAGGACCTCCATTCAGGTATTTATATGTACAGCCGATAGCGAGATCAACATTGCAATCATTAAGTTTTACCGGCACTGCACCGGCAGAGTGACTCAGATCCCATAAAATCATAGCACCCTTGTCATGAGCCAGATCAGTGATCTCTTTCATATCATACATAAAAGAGCTTTTGAAGGCAACATGAGAAAGGGTTAACAAAGCAGTATCATCCTTTAGCTCTTCAACTATTTCATCTTTTCTCACACCCATATTATCATGTGATGTTATCAGACGTAACTCATGCTTATCACCGAAAAGCCTTACCAGTCCCTGTAAAAGGTAAATATCAGAAGGAAAGTTGAGTTCATCACTTACAATTGCTTTCTTAACGTTTTGTAATTGCAGGGCAGCATAGGCCAGTTTAAACAAGTTAACTGATGTACTGTCGGCCATGATCACCTCATCGGGTTGCGCGCCAATCAATGGAGCCAGTTTGGCTGCAATTTCCTTTGAACGTTCATACCACCCATCATTCCAGCTTCTGATGAGATTATTACCCCATTCTTTGGTAATAACATTTTGAATAAGGTCAGGTGTAGATGCGGGCAACATACCAAGTGAATTCCCGTCAAGGTATATCATGTCAGGATCATTCAGTACAAACTTTTCGCGAAAATGTTTTAGTTTATCACTGGCATCCAATTCAATCGCATAACCTTCTTCAAAAAAATCCATAGATTTAATTTTCAGTTAATATTTTCCATACAATGGGGTATAGCTCATCTACCCACATACCATACATAATACCTGATGGATGGAGACCATCCGGAGCAAGCAAATCAGACCTCTCTGCTGCGAGTCTGGAGATTTCAGTTACATCGAGCCATGCCACTCCGGCATTCTCCGATTCCTGCCGGTTTACGTTGTTAAAAGCATCTATTTCCTGTGCAATCTTTTCCCTGTCGCGACCATTCGCAAAGGGTGTAACTCCCCAGTCAGGAATGGAAAGAACCACTACCCTTCCCCTGTTATCTCCGGCAAAATCAATGGCACGATTAAGCAATTCCACAAATTCTTGCCTGTAATTCTCAAGAGATCGTCCGCGATATTGATTATTAACACCAATCAATAAGGTTACCAAATCATAGGGTGGTTCAATATCTGTATTATCTATGCCTGCTGAAAGTTCATCCGTGGTCCAGCCGGTGCGGGCTATAATAATCAACGTATCAGAGGTAATACCTGATTTTACAATACTATCTCTTAATTGCACAGGATAACGATCCTGTATGGAAACTCCCTGTCCTATGGTATAAGAATCTCCGAGAGCCAGGTAAGTAAAAGAATCAGGTAGAGGTTTTTCCATTTCTTCAGAATTGCACCCCAAAGTAAAGAAAAAATTAATCAGAAGTAAAAAAATAAGTTTGTAGTTCATGATTTTCTAATTTTTTGAATTTTGAACATCTTATCAGGCTATAATGTTTTGTTTATTTTACAAATAGTTGTTTTTTACTTTAATAACAATAAACAAAATTGTGAGATCAAACATTTCTAAAGTTGCATGGTTTAACAAAGAAAAAAAATTATGAGCTATTATTTCAGTACAATTTTACGGAAAACTTCCTGGGAGCAAGCCATAGAACTTGCCACTGAAGAACTTCAAAAAGAAGGTTTTGGTGTTCTTACCCAAATCAATGTAAAGGAAACTCTTAAGAAGAAAATTGACGTAGATTTTCGTCCATATATCATTCTGGGGGCGTGTAATCCGCATTTTGCACATAAAGCTTTGCAAGCTGAGGGTAAACTGGGAGCATTTTTGCCGTGCAATGTTGTAGTTGAACAACATGAGAATGGAACTGTAGAAGTTTCCGCTGTTGATCCTCATGCAATGATGGCTTCCGTTACCAATCCAAAACTGGAAGAACTGGCAAATGAAGTGAAAGAAAAGTTGCAAAAGGTAATAAATGGTGTTTCAGGTTCTGAACATTAAAAATTAATTGGTTTTTTGGTTTTGACAATTGATCAGTAAAGGTCTGAAATTATAATATCTTCTTATATATATTATGTTCATTTTAGACATGCAAATTTACCTGTTTATATAGAAAAATTTGCTTTCTGCAATATTTTTCATTACATTTGGTAATTACAGTACAAATTGCAACCGAAACTTTAATCCAAAAAAACACACAAGCATTCTTTTTATTTGACTCTTCCAAATTTCCGTGTAACCTCATGGGAATAGATCAATAATATTAAAAAATTAACATTCAAAAAGTTATAAGCCAAACCTAAATCAAAATTGAAGCGTATGAAAAATTTTACAATTAAAATTGTGTTAATGCTTTGTATGGTAACCCAGTTATCAATAGAAGTAAAATCAGAAAATAAAATTTTCTCTGATGTGAGTTCTGCAAGGATACAACTTATTCACAACGCTGCCGATCTTGCAGCCGATACTGTGGATGTATTTGTAAACGGTGAACTTTTCCTGCCCGACTTTGCTTTCAGAACTGCTACTCCTTTTGTAGATGTTCCTGCTGGTTTAGAACTCACTATTGA
>CAYXIT010000196.1:0-3844 GCA_964465275.1 uncultured Bacteroidales bacterium
TTGTAAAATCGAGGATTTCCGGGACACCGCGTCTGTAAATGCCTACATCTACCCTGGTGCCACGCTCACCCCTGAGCCGCTCCATAACAAAATTATTATTTACATTGCTTCCGGTTGACTTTTCACCATCAATTTCAACGATCTTATCACCGGGTAAAATTCCAACCTTTTCGCTGGGTCCGCCCGGCACCGGTGAAACAACCACAATGGTATCATTAATAATATTGAACTGAACACCTATTCCATCAAAACTACCCTGTAATGGTTCGTTGGCTTCACGCAACTCCTCAGCTGACAGATAAACGGAATGTGGATCAAGTTCCTTTAACATTCCACGAATTGCATCTTCTACTATTTTTTCATCATCGATCGGGTCTACATAGAAAAAATCAACAATACGCATTGCCCTGATAAATTTCTCGGCTGATTCAGGAGAACCTTGCGCATGAGAGCCGAATATTGTTGCAGCGAAGAAAAATAAAACAAAGAATGTTTTCAGAAATACTGATAAGTTTTTGAAATACATTAGATTGTATGTGTTAATTAAAAATCTGGTGATATAATTAAATTCAAATCTCTAAGATATTTCCTGATTATTATTTTTTACATAAGGAATTGTAAAAACAGGAACAAAAAATAAACCCCTTTTAAGGTCTATTGTTTATCAAATATCTGTTGATGAACCGACAAAAGTAGACAAAAGACGTAAACTACCACTTTTTATTGTGTAAAAAAAGTATAAAATGCCTGCATACAATACCTTATTGAAATGCTTATGTTCATGAAAAGATTGTATTTTTACGGTTAAGCAACTGGCTTCTGTTATAAAATTTCAAATGATACATTAGTTCAACATGCAAAATGATCTGAGCAGATTCGTAAATGCATTCCTCTATCCTGCTTTATTTGTCGCAGTTTTATGGCTTATAAAAATTGCAGAAAATATATGGAACCTGGAACTGCATACATTGGGAGTATTTCCTTTAACTTTTTCAGGATTGAAGGGGATAGTTTTCTCCCCTGTTATCCACTCGGGTTTTGATCATTTGATCTCCAATACTTTTCCTTTACTTATACTGGGCACTGCATTATTTTACTTTTACCGTGATCTGGCTTTCCGTATTACTATACTATCATGGATATTCAGCGGGATCTGGGTTTGGGTGTTTGCCCGGCCGTCATACCACATCGGTGCAAGCGGCATAATATATGCCTGGGCAGCATTTTTGTTTGTAAGTGGTGTGATCAGGAGGCATCCGCGCCTGATGGCCCTTTCTTTGCTGGTAGCATTTCTATACGGTAGTATGGTATGGGGGATTTTTCCTTTACGGGAACGCGTTTCATGGGAAGGTCATTTGATGGGAATGGTAGCAGGTACAATACTTGCATTGTTTTTCAGAGATACAGGCCCACAACGCAGGTTGTATTCATGGGAACTGGAGCCTGAAGATGATGATGATTACGATCCTGATAATCCACCCTACTGGATGCGTCCCACAGCATCAGGCCAGGATAAACCAACCGAAAAACAATCAAAAACCCGGAAAGTCGAACAACGAAAAGATGGTGATCAATTACGGGTGCACTATCACATTACACCGGGAAAAAATAAAGGAGATAAGAAAGAGTAAGTTCGAAGATGGAAGTCCGAAGCCGGAAGCTGATTGGAATGGCATATAATGGTGAAAAAGGCATATAAGGAAGTAAGGAAATGGTGGTATGGCTGCGGGATGCTTCGCTTTGCTCAGCATGACAGGTAAAATTCAACTTATAAACTTATAAACCAACTTACAATCCGCTCCTCTCCAGATCTCTCCTGGTATCTTTCTGCTTAAGTGATTCCCTTTTGTCGTAGAGTTTTTTCCCTTTTCCAAGGGCAATTTCCAGCTTGGCCAGTCCCTTTTCATTGATAAAAAGTACAGTGGGGATGAGGGTAAGCCCTTTTTCCTCCAGTTTGGCTTTGAGTTTTTTCAGCTCGCGTCTGGTAAGAAGGAGTTTTCTTTCACGTTTGGGCTCGTGATTGTTATAAGTTCCGTAATCGTACTCGGCAATGTGCATATTACGCACAAACAACTCTTCACCGGTAAAAGCACAATAGGCTTCGTTGATACTGGCTTTGCCTCCGCGGATGGATTTAATCTCGGTACCCGTAAGCACAATGCCGGCCACAAATTTCTCAATGAGAAAATATTCAAATGAAGCCTTCTTGTTTTTTATTCTTACCGGGTTTGCCATTCTGCTGATTTGGGGGCACAAAAGTACGATTTTTTTACAGAATCTATATGCCAGTGCGTGAAAATTACAATAAGAAAAGCAGAATGGAATTAATTCCTTTTTAAGGTAATCAGCGTTATTTCAGGCCTCATTCCCATTCTTCCCGGGAAACCGAGAAAACCTAACCCTCTGTTGATATAAAGAAACTGGTCATCATCCTGGTACAACCCGTACCATTCATCATATTTGACAGAAACCGGGCTCCATTTGAAGAATGGCAATCTGATTCCGGCCTGCATGGCATGTGTATGTCCCGACAGGGTAAGCATAATATCGGTTTCAGGCAGCACTTCTGCACGCCAATGGGAAGGATCGTGTGAAAGCAAAACAGTATGACGATACCATGCATATTGACTCATAGCTTCCTGCAAATCTCCCAGCTGGTCAAAAGGAGGCAAACCCCAGTTATCCACTCCTGCAATCATTAGAGAATCATTGCCACGGTAAATAAACGTGTGTTCGTTGCGCAGGAGTGTAAAACCCATTTCCTGCTGCACTTCTTCAAGACGTGTCAGGTTAGCTTCTTTTTCCTCAATGGTATACCAACGCCGGTAATCGCCCATGTCGTGATTACCCAGAATAGAATACATGCCATAAGGTGGATCAAGCCTTTGAAAGGCTTCAATAAACCTTTCAGCTTCCACTGCTTCATTGTTTACCATATCACCGGTAAACATAAGCGCATCCATGGGAAGTTCTTCTATCATACGAAGAGCACGCTCAACCGGACGAGTACGGGCAAAACTGCCAAAATGGGCATCGGTAATGTGCACCAGCCTGAAGCCGTCAAATGATTCAGGCAGATCATCAATTTCTATCGTAACCTCCTTTACCTGGAAATTGAACCGGCCGTATGTAATCCCATACACCACCCATCCGAACATAAACAACGATAAGAAAAAGCCAATGGTTAGCAACAAGGGGTATCTTCGGATGATTCTTTCCCTGCTTTTTTGAAAACCCGGCATGATTTTTTGCAATAGAAAAAGCAACAGCAACTTTACATCATCCAGTATATTAAAGATCAGGAAAACGATCTTTGGTAAGAAGATGAGTATAAACGCTCCTGTAATATAAAAATAACTGCGGTACATGATATAATCGGGCCACGAGCTGGTGCGGATGATGATTGTCCAGACGATGGCAAAAACGATGAAACTGATATCCATGATCCAGTAAGCCCTCAGGATTTTTTTCCGGTATCCGGAAAAAAGACCATAACGTAAAAGCTTACGCAGACCGTACCATCCATAAAAATCTGCCGCCAGAATAACAAGCAGTACAATTGAAAAGGCAAAAATCATTGTTTGATGTAAATATGGGTTGAAATGTACTTTTTTATGATGATGAAACAGCCAGTTTGGTGCAATGTTCAAATAAACTGAAAGTTCTGATATTTATTGGGAACCGAGGAGACGGAGAGTTGCGGAGTTGCGCAGAGTTTGCTCCGGGTACGACTTTAAGTTCGTGCCCGGAGTTGTTTTTACATCCCCCCAAACCCCTTGAAAGGGGGAGTTGGCCGGCAATTACTTCGGTTCCCGAATCGCCTGCGGCTCTCGGGACTAAGGGC
>CAYXIT010000197.1:0-3726 GCA_964465275.1 uncultured Bacteroidales bacterium
CTGTTTTACCATCCACATTCCAGGTGCGGTGGGCAAAATCTACTTCGGGCTTGCAATACATTTGTGCAGCAGCTTCTATCATATAAAACTCTTCATCTGAGCGCACGCCGGCCACAGCCCCATTGTCTTTTATCCCGATGAGCAGCTTTCCGCCATCGGTATTGGCAAAGGCAGAAAGAGTGCGGGCAATCTTACGCGAATCGTTTACCTGAAACTTAAAATCCTGTTTCTGATGTTCTCCCTGCAGGATGAGTTTTCGGATATAAGCACTCATGGTCATGGGAAGTGATAATTTTGCAAAATAAACAGGGAAAATGTAAAAACCTGTCCCCTGTTTTTCGAAATATTCTTTTTAATAAGCTCTTTCGTTGCGACCTTCAATGTAATTGATAAACGAACGGTTAGCTACTTTGTTTCCGCCGGGCGTGGGATATTCGCCGGTAAAGTACCAGTCACCCCGGTGCCCCGGACAGGCAATGTGCAGATCTTCAATGGTTTGGTAAACAATTTCTATTTCGGCATTCACTTCGGCCGGGTGGAGCATTTGTGCAATTTTAGCTGATATTTCTTCGGGCCTGAAGGGTTTGTAGATTTCACGAACATGGTTGATCGCGTCTTCCCTGGGCAATTTTTCCGATTCTTTGCACTTACGGTATACATCATTGATAATATTTTCCTGCCGGGTTTCTTTGAGCAATTCCATGGTTGCCCTGAAGGCGATGAACTCCGATAATTTTGCCATATCAATACCATAGCAGTCGGGGTAACGTATTTGCGGGGCCGATGAAACGACGATGATCTTCTTCGGGCCCAGACGGTCAAGCATACGGATGATACTTTGTTTGAGGGTGGTTCCGCGAACAATGGAATCATCTATTACCACCAGGCTGTCCTGGTATTCTTTTACTACACCGTAAGTAACATCGTAAACGTGGGTAACCAGGTCTTCACGTTTATTATCTGCGGTAATAAAAGTGCGTAGCTTGGCATCCTTTACAGCGATCTGGTCAATGCGGGGATGCAGACTCAGTATTTTGTCAATCTCTTCCGGTTCAGGTTTTCCCTTGAGTTGCATCAGGCGGTCTTTTTTTACCTGATCACAAAACTCATTCAGGCCTTCAACAAGCCCTTTGTATGATGCAATGGCAGTATTGGGTATATAAGAGAAAATAGTATTTTCCAGGTCGTAATTGATGGTTTTAAGGATTGCGGGAACCAACTGCTCACCTAGTTTTTTTCGTTCTTTATAAATATCGGCATCTGTTCCCCGTGAGAAATAGATTCTTTCGAAACTGCATGCTTTGCGAGCTACAGGTGTTTTACATTCCACTTCACTGAATTCACCGTCTTTTTTTATGATCAGCGCATATCCGGGTTTGACTTCCCTTATGCTTTCACGGGGTACGTTAAATGCAGTCTGGATAACAGGCCTTTCTGACGTAACTACAATTATTTCATCATCCCGATAATAATATGCCGGCCTTATACCAGCCGGGTCGCGCATTAAGAAAGCATCGCCATGGCCCAGCAATCCACCCACAACATATCCGCCATCCCAGTATTTACAGGAGTTGGTAAGGATACTTTGAATATCGATATGTTTAGCTATCAGGGGAGAGATTTCCTTTTTTGTATAACCCTCATTTTTAAACTTTCTGTACAGGTCTTCGTTTTCATCATCCAGAAAATGGCCCAGCTTTTCCAGAATAGTAATGGTATCGGAAGTTCTGTTAGGATGTTGCCCGATATTTACCAGGCTATCAAAAAGTTCGTCAACATTGGTAAGATTAAAGTTACCGGCAATCATCAGGTTTTTCGACATCCAGTTGTTTTCACGAAGGAAAGGATGTGTAAACTCGATGGCATTCTGCCCGAAAGTGCCGTAGCGCAGATGGCCGATGAAAAGCTCTCCCGACAGATCGATGTTGTTTTTCAGCCAGTTCACATCGCGCAACCTCTCGGGATTTTGTTTATGAGCCTCTTCAATTTTTGTGTTGAGCTGATCAAAAATATCCTGAATGGGATTGCTTTTTGCGCTTCTGATCCGGTGCATATAGCGCGTGCCGGGAGGCATGTCAAATTTAATACAGCCTATACCTGCTCCGTCCTGGCCCCGGTTGTGTTGTTTTTCCATGAGAAGGTACATTTTATCAGGGCCGTATAAAGCTGTACCGTATTTGGCAAGGTAATATTCGAGGGGCTTCAGCAATCGCAGAAGCACGATTCCACACTCATGTTTTATGGCGTCGCTCATTGATGTATCCGGTTAGGGGGCAAAGGTAAAAAAAATTAACCTACAAACTCTCTTCAAAGAACGGCGTCTTCACCCTCTTATATCCAATTTCTTTAAGCAGCTGGTGGCCTTCTTTAAAGTGCATGTCGAGCTGTGAAGGGTGGTGTGCATCGGTATTTACCATCATGGGAATGTCGAGATCGAAGCATTTTTTTATGATATCAGCAGAAGGAAAGTATTCATCTGTTTTGCCGCTGTAAAGGCCGCGTGTATTGAGTTCTACAATGGAACCGCTTTCGGCCACTGCATCAAGGGTTTCATCAATGAGATCCTGGTACCAGCTTTCGGATGTATTAAACCAGCGTTGTTTATTGTGCATTTTTACTTTATCGATATGGCCGATGATATCGGGTTTCTGGGTTTTTACCATATCGATGGTCTGCCTGTAAAAGGCAGTAACAGCAGCAAGGTAATCACCATGGAAAATTTCATTGACTCCGCTGATATAACCTTCCACAGGTCCGTCAATAAACCATATCTTTCCGCTTTCGGCATGGCGCACCAGGTGAACAGATCCGATGCAGTAATCCAGCGGGGTATTTTTCATAAAACTTTCAAAATCTTCTGAATGACCCGGAATATAGTCAATTTCAAGGCCCAGATACAGGTCAATCTCCTTACCGTATTTTTCTATCAGAAACCGGGCCTCCTGTACATAATTCTTAAAAGCTTCAGGTGTGAGGCTCCATTCATTCGGGAAAGGCAGGGGAGAGTGCGCCGAAAATCCAAATGCTTTGAATTTCTTTTCAATGGCTGCCTTTACATATTCTTCCATTGATTCTTTACCATCGCAATGGTGGGAGTGGGAGTGGAAATTGTAGAGTGGAATCATGTTTAGATGTTTATAGTTCAGGGGTTGATAAGTGTATGGTTGATCGGTTGATAAGTTTTGGTATGAGCTGTTTACAGAAAGAACTGAACAGGGATGCCATAAAAGTTACAAAATTAGCAGTGTCCGGCGAAACAATGAAGAATCTCTCATTTCGACCGAAGGGAGACCACGAAGTAGCAGCGAGGCTAAATCTCTATGTTTTTACCGGATACTATAATTACAAAATATTGTTTCATGTTTAAACAGATTCTGTTCTTAAAACCCATAAGCTTATAAACAATCAATCCATCAACCAAATATCAACATCTCAACCAAAACAACACCTCACAGCCCCATTTGTTTGGCTTCCTGGGCATAGCGGATGCGTGATACGATCATTTCTATGGCCACATGGTTTTCACCACCCTGGGGAAGTATCATTTCAGCATAACGCTTACTGGGCTCAATAAACTGCAGATGCATGGGCTTCACATATTTTTCATAATGATCAAGTACTTCAATGAAAGAACGGCCCCGTTCTTCAATATCGCGTTTGATGATGCGCATGAGACGATCGTCAGAGTCGGCATCGACAAAGATCTTGATGTCCATCCGGTCGCGC
>CAYXIT010000198.1:0-1737 GCA_964465275.1 uncultured Bacteroidales bacterium
CTTTATTATGGTGTTTTATTACTTAATCCTGCAAATATCTCTGTATTTCTTGCTGAAGTTTCGGTAGGTGATCCAACACAATTCCCCAGATAATCGCATCGTCAACTTTATCATATCCATGTATTACCCAATTCCTTGTATCAACAATTCTTCGTGCATTCTCAATTTGCAGGTCCGGATCTTGCTTCAATGCCCGGTTTATTGCTTCACCGATAATTTCTATTTCTCGCTCAATAGCTCTGCGTAAAATTTTGTTATTCAGGTATTCTGAAAAATCCTGCTTATCGCCCAAAACTCAAAAATTGATTTTATGGCTACATTTACATCATAAAGGTTCTTTTTAATTTCAGGCTTCATAGATCAGGACTTTACTCTTATTAACGCTATCAATAAAGTAAGGGTTTGATAATGATCGCTCGGTTATGACATCTATCTCCCGGTTGAACAATTCTTTCAATCTATCCATAAGTTGGAAGTAGTTCTCGGAATATTCTTCTGGCGATATACTATCGTCAAATGTTATCAGGAAATCAATGTCGCTATTCTCTCTGAATTTATCAGAGCTAACCGCAGAACCAAATGCGTAAAGCCTTCTGATTTTCAGCCTTTCACAAATTCTTTTTAGTTCTTCTTTTCGATCCTCTATTATCGGTTGCATTTGACTATTTTTCTTCAAATCTAAGCATTTTTCCTTAAATGTGATTGCTTGAAAGCATGGGCAAACCCGTTGTTGTCAATAAATGTATTCTAACTTCCTAATTTCCCTGATTTTTTCCGGTTTCTGTTGTTGAATAAGGGTGGTTATGGGTTTTTATGGGTATGGGAAAGGGTGGGTATTTGTTGGTGGGGGTATATTACGGGGTGGTGTAGCGGAAATTCAACCGACCGAAGGGAGCTCAGCAAAGCTGATTTCCGCTTAGCGGAAACTATAAAGTATCAGTCTTTTTTTTCCATTCCTGAAGGCATTTCAAGGTTTTTTTCCTTTCAGCTATATATGTTTTTTTTGATTGTTAAAGGAACCTGATTTATTATTCTGCTATACTTCTTTCAATCCACCCAGTAAGGTAGGCAGCAACTCAGATACAGTGGGATGGGAAATTACAGCCTGCTGCAAAACGGTATAGGGAACTTCTGCATACATGATCTGTAAAATACTGCTGATAATCTCATCGCCCCCAACTCCTAAAATGGCAGCACCCAGAATACGTTGGTTTTCAGCATTAACGATAACGTGCATCATTCCCCGGGTTTCTCCTTTTTCTTTGGCTCTTGATACCTGGTTCATGGGCATTTGTGCTTCCATGAGTCTGTATCCTTCTGCCAGGGCTTCTTTCCGGGTCATTCCGGCGCGGCCCAGCGGCGGGTCTCGGTCAGGCCCGGCCAGGACCCGCCGCTGGCCGTGGCCGGTCCCCGCGGTAGGTGCGGCCTCGCCGGTTCGCGCGTTGCATGGCACGACCGGCGGCTCACGGCGCCGCTTCGTCCATCCGAAAGCGCCCATGATCGCCCTGCACAAGCCACATCCCGGCAACATCGTGAAGCTGTACGTCATCGACGATGTTCTCAGGCTGCTCAGAGAGGAGGGGCTGCTGTGACCTCGATGCTCGAATACAAAGGCTATGTCGGCTCCATCGACTACAATGACGAAGACGAGGTGTTTCATGGTCGCCTCGAATTCATCCGCGACCTCGTGACCTACGAGGGCACGGATGCGAAATCCCTGAAGCAGGCGTTCCACGA
>CAYXIT010000198.1:1747-3724 GCA_964465275.1 uncultured Bacteroidales bacterium
GATCCGGTCTGTTACTTTGCGGTTTTCACCGTTAAACTTATTGGCGGCAACGATCTCATAATCATTGTATGAGGTATGAGTAAAAGCCCCTTTCCCGTTGCAGTCGCCCAGGGCAAAAACGCCTTTTATATTTGTTTCGAGATGCTCATTTACCTTAATATATCCGCGGCCATCGGTCTGTATTCCTCCGGCCTCAAGGTTCAGCGCATCGGTGTTGGGTCTGCGGCCTACACCTATCAGAACGTGCGAACCTGTAACTTCCGGACATCCTTCTTTGCAGTCCAGTTTCAGCGTAACGGATTGATCATCATTTTGCATGCCTTCCGTGCAACTGGCATTCAGGCGAAATTCAATGCCTTCTTCCTGCAGGAATTCCAGGATATTTTCGCGTATTTCACTGTCTTCATGGGCAATGATGGAAGATGCTTTTTCAATGATGGTAACTTTGCTGCCAAACCTGCGGAACATTTGCCCGAATTCCAGGCCGATGTAGCTGCCACCCATAATGATCAGATGTTTGGGTAATTCCTCCAGTTGCAGTATGGTTTCGTTGGTCAGGTAATTCAAATTCCTGAATGGCTCCGGGATTATGGGCCTGGCGCCGGTATTAATGTAAATTTCCAGGGCGGTGAGTTCTTCATCATTGACCACGATCTTTTTTTCTCCTGTAAAGCTGGCTTCACCCTTGAAAAAAGTGATGTTTTTTTCTTCTTGCACACCGGAAGTGATTCCATCAACCGATTCCTGCACGATTTCATCCTTGCGGCTTTTGATCTTTTTTAAATCAGCAGATGCTCCCTGGGGAATGTTTATTCCCAGTTGTGCACCGTTGCGGGCATCCCAGATTCGTCGGGCACTGGCCACATAAGCTTTTGTGGGAGTACATCCGTCGTTGACACAGGTACCGCCGAATTTATCCTTTTCAATAAAAGCTACTTCATTTCCTTCAGAGGCCAGTTTAAAAGCAAGGGGAGTACCCGCCTGACCAGATCCGATAATAATGGCATCGAATTTTTTCATATGCAAATAATTTAATATAGTATTCCATTTCGCTGCATCCGCTTGTCAAACTCAATTCTCTTAGAAGCAATTACTTTCTAAGATTGTACCACAAACCTGCAGGTTAATCCTTTTATGCCGCGAATGAAATGACATCAACGCATAATGAGGAAATGATCTTTTTAAAAAATTCAGGATTTCATTTTTGGAAAGGGGAAAAAAATCTCAATTGTGAAAATATATCTACAATTATTAAACTTTTCAAGCCAAAAAAAAAGTTTCTCCGGTATCCAACGGAGTAAGTACCTTATATGATTTGAGAAAGCGTGGAAGTTTATTCTAACCTTAACCTTTCAAAATGATATTGTGAGACTTTCATATCATATTTTGCCTGTTTGATCTTTACCGGACTTTGAAAATAGGTCTGTGAAGCAGGTTTGGTAGAAAGTATTATGTAGGTAAAAAAGAAATTGAAATATTTGGAATTCTGCAAAACTGCTTTCCCTCTATAGGGGATAAAATTCCAGCCTATTTACACCGTCTTCGAATACTGCCCCTTACCCTGGCTGAGCAGAGGGTCAAACTCCATGGCAATATTGCGTACCACAAGGAATCCGTTTTCCTGTAATTTAATGGTATTGCCGTCTATTTTAAGCAAATGATCGTTGATGTAGTTTTCAAGTTTTTTTTCATTGAATCCCACAATGTTTTTTAGCTCATCTGCAGTTATTCTGAAGTATTGGGCAATCTCACCGAAATCCAGGAAACCGTTGCACATGATCTCATTAATAACTGTTCTTCTGATGATATCATGCTCTGAAACTTCGTAACCCTTATCGGTGGCAAAACCGGTACTGTTTACAAGATCGATATATTGGCGGGTATCTTTCACATTCTGGTAATAACCGCCCTGTTTGCGCTGGGCGGCAAGTTTGTTATCTATTTCAAGAATCGCGAAATCGTTCTTCTCAAGAAAAA
>CAYXIT010000199.1:0-1107 GCA_964465275.1 uncultured Bacteroidales bacterium
ACTTACCTGTGGACCAGTGAGCCCGAAGATCCTTCAATAAGCGATCCCACAATATCAAATCCTTCGGTTAGTCCTTCTGTTACAACTACATACACCCTTACTGAAGTATACACTCAAACAGGATGTACAAACCAGAATTCAGTGGTGGTGACAGTACATGAAATACCTGTGGCGGAAGTGATTGATGATACAGAAGTGTGCGAATCGGAAGAAATTCAGCTGGGAAGTGAATCTGCCGATCCGGATCTGATTTATTCATGGAGTTCTGTTCCGGCAGGATTTGCTTCTGACGATCCGAATCCTTCAGTTGTTCCGGGCTTTTATCCTTTGAATGAAAACAACCAGATCACTTTTATCCTGGAAGTTTCCAATGAATTTTGCAACTCTACTGCAATGGTAGTTATTACCATACTCCCCGATCCTGTAGCTGATATTATTGAAGATGCGACATTTTGCACCCCGGAGGAAGCGCAGAACCTGGCAATCGGTGGCGATGCCATAACAGGTTATACATACCTTTGGGAATCGGATCAGGATGAAAGCTGGACATCTACTGATGCCAATCCTGTGGTGAACCCCGAAGTTACTACGGTTTATACCCTGTTTGTAACAGATACCGAAACCGGTTGCTCTGTGCAGGAACAGGTGGTGGTAACCATAAGCGACCTGGCTTTAACTGCTGTGGAAGCTGATGTTTGCGATTCTGAAGAGTTTCTTGCCCTCGGTGATTATGTTACGGTAAGTGGAGGAATGTCACCTTATCAGTATTACTGGACCGATGGTGATGGGAATGACATCTCCAATGAAGCTGAACCAATCGTTTCTGCTCCACTCTCAAATGTTTATAATTTAACCGTAATTGACCAGATGGGCTGTCCTGTTTCGGTTAGTTTACCTGTAAATATTATTGCATCACCTGAAATTGTCTTGTATGTTGCCGGCCAGCCGGCAGGAAGTACTTTCTCTGTTTACCTGGGTCAGACTGTAATTTTTGAAGCGATCCCCGCAGGTTATGATCTGTATGAGTTTTTCATCTATGATGAAGAGTCATCTGTTGAAAACCCGGATCCGATTCAATCCGGAACATCAAATCAGTTTACTGCAACC
>CAYXIT010000199.1:1117-3678 GCA_964465275.1 uncultured Bacteroidales bacterium
TTCGCCAGAGCCTACAACGGTATTTGCATGGGTGAAAGTGCATGGGTAAATATTATTGTAGCTGATCTTCCCAATGCTTTTACTCCTGACGACGACGGAATCAATGAGATCTTCGCTGAAGGCTTTGAAGTGAGCATTTTTAACCGCTGGGGACAAAAAGTGTATGAAGGAACAAGAGGATGGGATGGCACTTACAACGGACGAAAAGTATCTCCTGGTACCTATTACTATATTGTAAACCTTTATGATGAGAATAACAATAAAACTACACTGAAAGGATCAGTGACAGTAATAATCAATGAGAACTAAATAAAATTAAGGTTCCTGAAGGTAACCTTCCGGAACCTTTCACCCCCGAATGCGTATATAACATATAAGGAGTAAATGAATTTGTTTGTATAAATAATATGTTTATTTACTCATTAAAATGACGGGTTGAACTAAAAAAGATTTTCGATGAGCCGATATTTTGTATTCATTTTTTGTATCATGGTTTCGCTGCCTGTTCTGGCTCAGCGATACCAGCAACGCATTGAGGCGGGTGATGAACACTTTGAAAGAGAGCAGTTTTACGAAGCTATTGAAGTTTATGAAAAAGTTTTAAAACAAAGTGGATTGGCTGATGAACGTAAAGAGATCTCTTTTAAGATTGCCGAATCTTATCGAAGACTATTGAATTATTCAGAAGCACGCAAGTGGTATGTTATTTCATTGAATCTTGGTTTTTATGAACCTATCATTTACCGGCATTTAAGTGAGATGTCACTGGGATTGGAAGAATTTGACACGGCCATAAGTTATGCCCAGGATTACCTTGATGTACAACCCGATGATGAACTTGCACTGAAATTGCTTGAATCAGCAATATTTGCAAAAGAAAATTATTACGAAGAAACCATTTTTGAAGTAGCCAATGAATCAGGTATCAACAACCCAGGGCAGCAATGGGGCATTGCCATGATAGAAAATGTACCGGTTGTTTACCAGGATCAGGCAAGGGTTGACGAACAGTTTGATATCGATGTAAGACTCAGATACAACAATATTTTTTACTGGGTTTGGGTTACGCGCACTCTGAAAGAGAGAATATTGTTTTCTTCAACACGATCCTATAACGGCACCAATGGATCAAACGAATTCTCCAATATTTATCAGGCTACTTTCAGCCGTCGTGATGGTGACTGGGATACTCCCAGACTGGTGAGAGGCGATATCAACTCTGAATATTATGACGGATTTCTCTCCTACGACCAGGCAAATAAAACCGGTTACTTTATGAACAGTGGCGGACCCGACGGCACAAGGGAAACGGCCGATATCTATACTGTGAAATATGACGATCAGAGAGACATTTGGGGTACGCCCAAATTATTTGTTTTTAACAGTGATGATTTTAACGTAGGGTATCCATCCATAAATGAAGACGGCACTGTGCTGTATTTTGCATCTGACATGAAGGGAGGCTATGGATTGTATGATGTATATAAAATGGTAAAAGATGAAAACGATAAATGGGGAGATCCCGTCAACCTGGGACCTGAAGTAAATACGGAATTCAATGATTCATACCCTTACATTGCAGGTGATGTATTGTATTTTTCATCATATGGCCATCCCGGTTTTGGGGGTTTCGACATCTTTTACTCTCAGATTGACGAAGATGGAAGTTACGGAGCACCAATCAATATGGGTGCACCCATAAACAGCAGTGCCGATGATTTCGGGTTTGTAATTGATGAGAATTATAACCAGGGATTCTTCAGTTCCAGCCGTCCCGGCGGAAAAGGAGAAGATGATATTTATTCATTCAGAGTAGTTCCCAAAACCTTCCAGGTAGAAGGAATAGTTACCGATAAACAATCCGGTGAGGCTGTTGCAGGCTTACAGATCATTTTTTATGATGATAACGATAACTATTATGAAGTAACTACCAACCAGCAAGGTTATTACGACCTGCCTGATCTGAGTACCGACGTAAATTACTTTATTTCAGCCTATCCTGAAAATTATAAGCCTTTTGAAGATACGCTGGCAGTAAGAGATCAATTACTTGCAAACAGGTTTCTTGTTATTACCGATTACGAAAGGAATATTGAACTAAAACCCCTTGACTATGAGGACGAAGCTGACGAGCAGGATGAGCTGGCATCAGATAATGAAACCACAATCAGCGAGTTGATTTCAAGAGAACGGGATGGAGATCCTTTTACCTTAAGCGAAGAAGATTTCCCTGTAATATATTTTGATTTTGGTGCAGCCAATCTTTCTGCACAAGCCATCAGGAAGCTGGAAACAGTGGTGGATTTCATGAAAAATAATCCGGATAAAGGAATTGTTATACATGGGCATACTGATGAGATAAGCGGATACCTGATCAATTTCTACCTTTCGCAGCAAAGAGCCAAAAGTGTAGCTGATCATTTTCAGAGAAATGGCATTGACCCCACACGTATATATACAATCGGGCATGGGAAAATGGATCTTGTAGTAAGAAATGCAAGTCTTCTTCTTGAATCCGGACTTGTCCGGAAAAGACCGCCTCATAGTCCAGATACCGGGTC
>CAYXIT010000200.1:0-3677 GCA_964465275.1 uncultured Bacteroidales bacterium
TAGCCCAATCATCGGGGCCCAGGTTTTGGTTTTTCAGGTGCTCCCTGATTCGCTTCTGATCTTCAATATCTTCTTTTCTGATTTCGGGAATGATGGGAGGTCCGCTTTCCAGAATGTCCCTGTCCCGGGCATCCATCTCAATAAGATAATGAACCAGCGTTACCGGATCACTGATGATCTTGTAGTACATCCCTTCTGATGGAAGGTAAATAGTAGCCAGGCTTCTCATGCCATGGTGAGTGAAAATTACATAACCCTGGGCTTCATTTACATTTGCTATGATAGATGAGGTTCCGTTAACATTAGTGTTTGTCCTGTTTACAGTGGCTGTATAATACACATCTTCAAAAAGATCCAGTATAATCCCGCTGCCTGCTTTAACATTTTCGATTGATTTCAATACCGGGTTCAGGCCGACTTCTGCGAAGCGGATAACTGCTTCTTTTTGTTCAAAAAATTGCAGGGCATCGTCCACATTTACCTTTTCAGCTGATCGGGTAATGATCAATGGCAGGGATGCATCAACAGATTCATTTTGTGCATGGGAATAACTGAATAAAAGAATCCAGCAAAATGTAAAAAATATTTTAAACCGGGTATACATTGATAATTGGGTAATTAATATGGATAAAACTTATAATAAACTAAGAAACACTTTTTCAACTTAAGGAGTTCAAAAATACTACCACTTTTTATAATTAATGATAAAATTGGGAAAATTTCAGAAATTGAATTTTTCAGGTTCATTATTTTTAGAATTGATTTGTTTACGTTCACTTCAATTCATTCAGCTAACTTTGCCGGATAAAACAATCAATCAACAACAATTTTATGAAGTGGTCCCGCAGGCAGATTTCCATCATGGCTATTGTAGCAATAACTGCTTTCATGAGCACATTCCTTATATCATCAATAAACATTGCTCTTCCAGCCATTGAAAAAGCCTTTGACCTAAATGCCGTTACACTTAGCTGGATAGTTACAGCATTTCTTCTTGCCACAGCCATGTTTCTGCTGCCGGTTGGCCGCTGGGGAGATCTTACCGGTATACGTCGTATTTTTAAAGCCGGAGTGATAATATTTACCATCTCTTCTTTGCTATGTTCTCTGTCGGGATCAGGATTCTGGCTCATTTTTTTCCGCTATATACAAGGGATAGGGGCAGCTTTTACAAGCACAACAGGGCCGGCAATACTGGTATCGGCATTTTTGCCAAAATACAGGGGACGAGTATTGGGGATTTCCGTTTCTGCTGTATATCTGGGCCTTGCTTTCGGTCCTTTTGCCGGCGGATTTCTGACTCAATATATGGGTTGGCGCTCTATTTTTTATGTTGCAGCAGCATTTGGGGTAATAACATCAATACTGGCATTTACATTTCTTGGCAAAGACGATATTCTGACCCATAAAGTAAAAAGACCCAATATTAAAGGAACGCTTTTGTATATGGCAGGACTGGTCTTTATGGTGTATGGATCATCAACCATCCCTAAATTATCAGGTTGGCTGTTGATACTTACAGGTGCTCTTGCACTGATAATGTTCTGGATTTTTGAAAGCAGATCATCCATGCCGGTATTCAACACAAAACTTTTTACTGAAAACCGTTTATTCGCATACTCAAACCTGGCAGCTCTGATTAATTACAGCGCCACCTTTGCCATAGTATTTCTGTTAAGTTTGTTCTTACAAAAGATCAAGAGTATGACCCCACTTGAGGCCGGCACAATTCTCATTGCCCAACCGGCAGTTATGGCTATCTTCTCTCCTGTTGCGGGCCGATTGTCTGACCGGATTGAACCCCGTTACCTGGCTACCACGGGAATGGCTATG
The DNA here is from genome assembly GCA_964465275.1 of uncultured Bacteroidales bacterium. GTDB lineage: Bacteria > Bacteroidota > Bacteroidia > Bacteroidales > UBA7960 > SKVR01. Next base: position 1,834 of record CAYXIT010000200.1, read on the forward strand.
TGTAGTATTGGACTGATTGCTTTTGCGTTTGTTACTGCATCTACATCAATAATATTTTTTATTGGTGTTTTGATATGGGTAGGGCTGGGTTTTGCTTTATTCTCTTCACCCAATATGAACACGATCATGAGTTCGGTTGATAAAACGCATCTGGGCCTTGCTTCTGGCACCGCAGCTACCATGCGGGTTGTTGGTCAGATAACCAGTATGACAATTGCTACATTGTTTTTTGCAGGGATGTTTAGTAACCAAACCATTGAATTGGTTTCAGATAGCTTATTTATGAAAGCTGTAAAATGGGGGTTTTTGAGTTTTGCTATTATCAGTTTGGCAGGAATCTACTTTTCTTATAACAGGGGAAATAAACCTTCACCCTAATGATAAACTGTGAACTGATTTTAAAGTGTATTTACAGATTAATATTGAGAAATCCTGAAAGATAAATCGGCTTATAAACTAACATGCAAATCATTACCTAAAGGCAAATATTACAGGAAAAACAAAAACCACCAGCATAATCCAAATGATGTAAACGGGCAGGAATCTTGCAATTGCATTTTCTGCCATTTCAACAGGATGGTGATTTTTCAGGGTTTTGAAAAGTCTGAAAGTGACAATCAGAAGGTTGGCCAGCATAAGGATATTGCTGCCCAGCACAGCGAGCCGGTTGGGTGTGATGCCCCATTCAGATATCCGGAATATAATAGCAGAAAGTGCAACCCCATTGACCAGTACCGTAAGTGCAGAAAGAATAAGCAATATAATGAGACCGGGTTTTCCGGCAGTATCACGGGGAATACCGGTTAGGGCAAACAATATGAGAGCCATTACACCCAAAAGAAGCAGATTGAACATCAGCAGGAATTCCCTGTCATTATAAGGGTCTTTGCCGGTATATATCATCATTCCCAGATAAACCAAAAGAGTAACAAGTACCAGGGGTGTAAAAATCTTTGCAATAATCGGAGAAATCCTGCTCACCAGATGCGGGCCTGTCATAACCAGGTAGGTGGCAATAAACGGAATAGCAGCCAGGCCCCATATGCCAATATAACTAAAATAGTAATCTTCTGCAGGAATATCCAGAAGCGAGAAAAGGGCAATGGTAATACCTGAAAAAATCACCCCGGCAATACCCAGAAGAGTGCCCATAATTAACAGATCGGCAGTGAATCTGAGATATTCCAGTCGTTTACCCGGATTATTCATATCCTTACCCAAAAAAGCAAAGCCTGTCACAGCCCATAAAAACAGGGGCAGATGCAGGCAGGCCAGTATCATTGTATGACTGTCCGTTTTTCCGGGAAGCAGGTTAATGTATACCAGAGAAATTATCATAGCCACCAGAGCAATGCCTATTATCTTTAATGGCAGGTTTTGTCTCCATGCAAAATAAAATGTAAGCAGCGGAAATAACACAAACCCGATGTTGCGCAAATAAAACATATCAGCATCCCACCCGGTAAAATCTGGAAGTTTGGCAATCACTCCCGCCGCAAAGGAAGCCACCAGTATGATGACCAATTCGCGCGCAGAACCACGAAAAATATTCTCACTTCCAAAATTGAGCCTTTCGAACCAAACCTGCGCAGTGGCATTTTCGCTGATTTTTGGATACACCGCGATGAAATCCTGTCTGAAACGATTTTTCCCGGAACGGTAAAGTTTTTCAAGTTGTGCAGGATTATTCAGATTGTTGATTATGTCTTCCTTCATGGATTAATAAATTACTTATAAGCATTAATAACTCCGGTGTAAACTTTGCAAACAGAAAATCAGCAGCACAAGCCAAAAAAAACGAATGAATTAAGTTTTACAAAATATTTTAAATATTTAACGCATCA
>CAYXIT010000201.1:0-926 GCA_964465275.1 uncultured Bacteroidales bacterium
TAAAATATTGCCAACTTCAGGAAGTATTGCAGGTAACAGAAATACAGGTTTTGCCTGGTTGATTAATAGTAGATACCGTTTTGTAATTTTTGCCGATGCAGACGACTTAATGGATAAAAACCGCTTAAGGCATTGCAGAGAATTATTGCAAAATCATGAAATAGTTGTTAACGATTTAACTCTCATAACCTCCAAAGGGGAAATTATTAAGAAAAATTATTTAGCAAAACGTCTGGGTGAGTTCAAGGAAATTCAATTATACGATATTCTGGATTATAATTTTATGGGTCTGGGGAATAGCAGTGTCAGAGTTGAAATACTGAATGATTTAAATATCCCGGAAGATATTGAAGTTGTTGATTGGTACTTGTTCACTACACTTCTTAGCCGGGGCCATCATGCAGTTTTCACGTCATCCACATCCACTCATTACCGGCAGCATCATTCCAACATATTAGGCTTTCACCAACCTGATGAAAACAACATTGATTTACTTGCAGAACGAAAATATCTGCATTATTATCATTTACAAACACTTTCTGAACACCATCAAAAAAGATTTACAGAATTTAATCATCTTATAAAAAAACTAAAGGACCTCAATTTTAAGAAAAAATACCTGAAAAAAATAAATGATCAAATACCGGAATACCCATTCTGGTTTGAATCCATTAAACCTGATTTAAACTGAATATATTATGAAACTACAACTTACTCCTGAGTTTTTAATTACTGAATCAACCCCACCGTATATCATAGCCGAGATTGGCTCCAACCATAATGGTGACATGGAAGTTACAAAAGAATTGATCCGCCGGGCGAAAAAAGCCGGAGTGGATGCGATCAAATTGCAGAAACGCACCCCGGAATTGTGTGTGCCGCCTGAACAGCGAAATCAAATGCGCGATACTCCCTGGGGATATATT
>CAYXIT010000201.1:936-3633 GCA_964465275.1 uncultured Bacteroidales bacterium
ACAACCCCCGTAAACACTGGGGCTCATTACGCGAAATGGTAGAAAAATACTATTTGCGTGAGGAGCAACACCGGGAACTAAAAGACTATTGTGATACTGTTGGGATTGATTTCTGCTCAACTCCATTTTCACCGGAAGAAACGGATTTACTGGCTTCACTGGATGTTCCTTTTTACAAAGTTGCATCCATGGATGTGAACAACCACCGGTTGTTAAAACACCTGGCCGGAAAGAATAAACCTGTAATCCTTTCCACGGGTATGGCCACTTTGGGTGAAATTGAAAATGCAATTAAAACCATCACATCCGCAGGAAACGAGAAAATCGTTTTGCTGCATTGCATTTCTATCTATCCGCCGGAAAATCACGACATCCATCTCAACAATATAAGCATGCTTAAACAAACCTTCGGATTTCCGGTGGGTTTTTCAGACCATACCATTGGTTATAGCATACCCCTGGCATCAGTTGCAATGGGAGCATGTCTCATTGAAAAACATTTTACCATAGATAAAAACCTGGAAGGGTGGGATCATGAGATATCTGCCGATCCGGCTGAGATGGAAATAATTGTCAGGGAGTCAGTAAATATAAAAACCGCTATGGGTTCCCATATCAGAACGGTTTCACCGGCAGAACAGGAAAAAAAGAAGAAGTTTCGCAGAAGTATCGTGGCAGCAAGATCAATGAAAAAAGGGCATATGATTAGTGATAATGATCTTGAATTTAAGAGACCGGGAACGGGTATTGCACCCGATCAGGCTGATCTTTTGATTGGTAAGATATTACTGCGTGATATACAGGAAGATGAACTCATTTCATGGAAAGATTTAATCCAGGTATAAAATTATGATAGCTATTATTCCTGCAAGAGGCGGTTCAAAGGGATTACCCGGTAAAAATATTTTGCCTTTCTGTGGCAAACCTTTAATCGCCTGGACCATTGAAGCTGCCCTTGCATGCAAATCTCTTGACAGGGTCATTGTATCCACCGATTCGGAGGAAATTGCAGAAACAGCAAGAACTTATGGCGCAGAGGTTCCGGGCCTGAGGCCCAAAGAACTGGCTCTTGATAACTCCAGCGCCATTGATGTTTACATATATCTTTGGGAGAAACTTACCGGTAAGGCCAAATCCGAACCGGTTCCCTTTGTGGTTTTGCAACCCACATCACCTTTGCGCACAACCAATGATATTAACAGTGCCGTAAAACTTTTCCATGAGAAAAAGGCCGATTCAGTAATTTCTGTTTCTGAAGCAACTCATCCACCGGTATGGGCAAAGAAAATTGATGAAAACGGTGTATTGAGAAATTATTTTGAAACATCTCAATCTCTCTCTAACCGCCAGCAAATTCCGGTTGCTTACATGCCAAACGGAGCGGTTTTTATACTCAAAAATGCACTCGTGGCAAAAAACAGAAATTACTATTCTGATAAAACCTTTCCCTATCAAATGCCATATGAACGATCAATAGATATTGATAACATCTGGGATTTCCGGATAGCAGAATATATTATGAACTTTCAATTGAACAACGAGAAATGAAGACGTTGCAACCCAATAATACTGCCGGAGAGAGTATATACTCATTGATAACCGAATTGTTTCCCATTACAAGGAGCATTACCGGTGAAGGTGTGCGTCAAAGTCTGGAAATTATTAAAACGCATCTTCCCGAAATGAAGATAGAAGCTATACCATCAGGAGAAAAAGTACTTGACTGGGATGTGCCCAATGAGTGGAATATCAGGGAAGCATGGATAAAAGACCCTGATGGAAAAAAAATTGTTGACTTTCATGAAAACAACCTTCATGTGATGGGTTACAGTGTGCCGGTTTCCGGAACCATGACACTGGATGAATTGAAACCCAGACTATATACTCTTCCGGACCACCCTGATTTTATCCCTTACAGAACAAGTTATTATAAGCCCGATTGGGGATTTTGTATAACACAAAATTTGCTGGATACTCTTAAACCAGGTAACTATGAAGTGCTCATTGATTCCGATATCAAACCGGGGTTTTTAAATTATGGTGAGTTATACCTGCCCGGGGAAACAGACCAGGAATTTCTGCTAAGTTGCTACATATGCCATCCTTCCATGGCTAACGACAGCCTTAGCGGGGTCGGACTTCTTACAGAGATTGCAAAAGTTCTTAAGCAAAAGAATAATTACTATTCATACAGATTTCTTTTTATACCCGAAACCATAGGCTCAATAACGTGGTTAGCCAAAAACCGGAACAAGGTGGAGAAAATTAAGTTTGGGCTTGTGGCAACCTGCCTGGGTGACCCGGGTAGTTTTACATATAAAAAATCACGACAAGGTATCGCCGGAATTGATCAAATAGCTGAATATGTTTTAAAAAACTCCGGATACCCATTTATCACTGAAGATTTTTTTCCGCTTGGCAGTGACGAACGGCAATTTTGCTCTCCCGGCTTTAACCTCCCTGTAGGATCACTTATGAGAAGCAGGTATTGGAAGTTCCGGGAATATCATAGCAGTGGAGATAATCTTGATTTCATAACCCCAGAGGCATTGGGTGAAACTTTCAGCATATACCTGAGAGTTATTGAAATTGCCGGTAAAAATTTCAAATATGAGAACCTGAAGCCCTACGGAGAACCTGCGCTCGGGAAGCGCGGACTATACCGTAACGAGAGAATTCTGGCTGATTTTCCTGATA
>CAYXIT010000202.1:0-3610 GCA_964465275.1 uncultured Bacteroidales bacterium
TTTTATCGCAGGTTAAACTGATTGCAGAACCCTGGGATATTGGTGAAAACGGTTACCAGGTGGGGAACTTCCCCCAGGGCTGGCTTGAATGGAACGGCGATTTCAGAGATGTAATGCGTGACTTCTGGCGGGGAGAAAACAGAAAACTCGGTTCTTTCGCATGGCGGTTTACAGGCAGCTCCGATCTGTACTATGATGACTGGCGCAGACCGGTTGCCAGCATTAATTTTATTACTGCCCATGACGGTTTTACGCTTAAAGATCTGGTTTCTTACAATGAAAAACACAACGAAGCCAACGGCGAAAACAATCAGGATGGTGAAAGTCATAACCGCTCATGGAACTGTGGTGCCGAAGGACCCACTGATGATAAAGACATTAATTCACTCCGACAAAAACAGATACGGAATTTACTCAGCACTTTGCTACTATCGCAAGGCATTCCCATGTTAGTAGCAGGTGATGAGGCAGGCCGCACACAAAGCGGAAACAACAATGCCTATTGCCAGGATAATGATATTTCATGGATAAACTGGGAAAATGCTGACCGGGAGTTGATTGAATTTTCATCGGAACTGATCAACCTCAGGCAGAAACACAATGTCTTTTCCAGATTACAATGGTTTAAATATGAACCTGTGAACGGCACAAAAGTCAAGGATATTGAATGGTTCCTGCCCGATGGTAACATTATGACCATTGGAGATTGGGAAAATGAAAACCTGAGTACTTTGGGCGTTTACCTGTCAGGTGACGGAATACAAGACCGCACATTGGATGGCAAAGAAATTAAAGATGATAACTTTTACCTCATATTTAACGGACATCATGAAGAAATTGAATTTTCACTGCCCGGAAAAGAATGGGGAACTCCCTGGAAATTAATTATGGATACTAATCGAGGAGGTTTCTTACATGGAAACCATGAATTTTTAAATGCAGACGAAACCTTTACAGCCGGGCCAAGATCAGTAGTTGTGCTGATCAATGAAAAAACAGGGTAATAACCAAAATGCCCTGTTTTTATGTTATTTATAAAAAGAGGCATAATAACCATGAATACATCCTTAATAGAAAACCGGAACTCTGGAATTAACTTTCATAATAAAATACCGGTTATCCAGGTGTGGGCCCCAAAAGCACGCAAAATTGCAGTAAAAGTTGAAGGCAAAGGTTTATTTTCATTAGAAAAGATGCCATACGGATATTGGGCGGGCAATTGCCCGGATATTGAGCCCGGCGACAGGTATTTAATTGAGATGAACGGCAAAGAACTTTTTCCCGATCCGGCATCTTTATCTCAACCTGACGGGGTGCACAAAGCTTCTGAATTTATTGATCTGCAGGAATTAAGGAAGATACACCATCCGAAGTGGAAAGGCATAAATACCCGCGAACTCATCATATATGAGCTGCACACAGGCACTTTCAGCCCTGAAGGTACTTTCAGGGGAATTGCCGCTAAATTATCCTACCTTAGAAAACTGGGCATAAATGCCATAAAGATCATGCCGGTATCATCCTTTCCGGGTAACCGGAACTGGGGATATGATGGAGTGTTTCCATTTTCAGTGCATCATGCTTACGGTGGGCCGTATGAATTTGCAAAACTGGTTAAAGCCTGCCATGAACAAGGCATTGCCGTAATTCTGGATGTAGTATACAATCACCTGGGTCCTGAAGGAAACTATTTGAATTCCTTTGGTCCTTATTTTACCGGGAAATATCAAACTCCCTGGGGCAAAGCCATCAATTTTGATGATGCATGGTGCGATGGGGTAAGGCATTATTTCCTGGAAAATGCACTTATGTGGCTTCGCGATTTTCATATCGACGGGCTCAGGCTGGATGCCGTGCATGCCATAAAAGATTTCAGTCCAAAACATTTCCTGCGCGAGCTTAGCGAAAATGTGCAACTGCTAAACAAAAAAACCGGCTCGCAACATTTTTTGATTGGTGAATGTGATTTAAACGATACCCGTTTCATCAACCCGCTAAATAAGGATGGATATGGACTGGATGCCCAGTGGTGCGATGAATGGCACCATGCAATTCATGCATACCTGACAGGAGAAAAAAACGGATATTATGCGGATTTCGGGAAAATTCAGCATCTGGCAAAGTCATATAACCATGCATATGTATACAATGGCACCTATTCAAACCACCGCAAAAAAGTTTTTGGTACATCAACAGTAGGATTGCCGGGGGAAAAATTTGTGGTATTTACCCAAAATCACGACCAGGTTGGTAACCGGATGCTGGGCGACCGGTTGAGCACTTTAATTGATTTTAAAACCCTGAAACTTGCCGCCGGTGCTATGTTTACAAGTCCCTACATCCCTATGTTATTTATGGGTGAAGAGTATGCGGAAGATAATCCGTTCCTTTATTTTATCAGTCATGGCGACAAACATCTTGTGGAGCAGGTTCGCAAAGGCCGCAAACGTGAATTCCGCGATTTTATGAAGAACGCCAATCCTCCTGATCCCTTTGCTGAAAGTACTTTTGAACAATCCAAACTTAAATGGGACTTTGATCAACACGACCATAAAAGTAAAATGCTGGCATTTTATAAAAAATGCATTGAATTGCGTAAAAATGAAAAACTTTTGCAACCCGGTAAAAGAGATCAGATACTCGCATATGATAATAATAAAGATGTAATAATACTTACACGAAGAACCGGTAAAAAATTACTAATAGCCATCATGAATTTTTCTGAAAAGAAGCTACATGGAAAAATTCCCGAACTGAAGAATAAAAAACCTGAATTGCTGATTTACTCTGCTCATCAGGAATGGGGTGGAAAAGTAACCAATGGCTCTTTGCCTTTTGAAATGAATAATGAAAATCTTGTAACCGACATGGAAGGCAGATCCATTGCCATACTCAAGGCGGGCAAATAACAATATATTAATAAGAACAAACCATTGCTATTGTTTTTACAGAAATTATCGACGCTTAATTCCAAAACTAAGAAAAAATGCATAACCCCATATCTACCTATCGTATCCAGTTTCATAAATCTTTCAAACTGAAAGATCTCGAAAAACGAATCAAATACATAAAGTTGCTGGGAGCAGGCACCATTTATGCATCTCCAATATTTAAGGCTACACCAGGCAGTGAACACGGTTATGATGTGATTAACCCCGCTGAGTTTAATCCGGAAATCACATCAAAAAAGGAATTTATCCGTATTAATGGGCTGCTGCAAAAGGAGAATATCGGTTGGCTGCAGGATATTGTTCCCAATCACATGGCATTTCACCCTGGTAATTCCTGGCTTATGGATGTTTTGGAAAAAGGCACATTATCTGATTTTCATAAAATACCTCTGGCCGTGCTTCTGATTCAATAGTCAACCTGAATGATTCCGGAATATCATCGATATTCACAATATTTTTTATTTCTTGAAAATCCTGTCTGTAAACTTCTGATTGATCATAAAATACAATATCATGATTCCTCCTAAAAGTAACATCCCAATAAAGGAATTATAGTCGAATTTTTTTTGTTCCATGAGTTTAATTAAATGTCAATTTGTCATTTACTTTTTAAAAAAGTTTAAAAAGGAGTTCACATTGGCTTTCGCTTTTTTAGACAA
>CAYXIT010000203.1:0-1925 GCA_964465275.1 uncultured Bacteroidales bacterium
CAATATCCCGGGCTCTGGATCTGATAACTTTAGCTATCTGTTTTTCAAGTAATCTTACCCCTGATTCACGTGTGTAATCCTGAATAATTCTTTCCAGCACCGATTTTGGAAAACTGAGTTGTGATTTCTTCAATCCGTGAGCATCAAGCTGCTTAGGGATCAAATGTCTTTTGGCAATCTCAATTTTTTCTTCCACAATATAGCCGCTCAGATCAATAATCTCCATCCTGTCGCGCAAGGCTGGATGGATGGTTGCAAGTGTATTGGCTGTTGCTATAAACATAATGCGGGAGAGATCGTAATCTACCTCAAGAAAATTATCATAGAATGAGTTATTCTGCTCGGGATCAAGAACTTCAAGCAATGCAGAAGAAGGGTCTCCGCTTATGCTTTGATGCCCTACTTTATCTACCTCATCAAGAACAAATACTGGATTTGAACTTTTTACCTTTTTAAGGTTCTGAATAATCCGGCCAGGCATGGCACCCACATAGGTTTTTCTGTGTCCGCGTATTTCTGCTTCATCACGCACTCCACCCAGTGACATCCTGATATAATTACGACCAATTGCATCAGCTATACTTTTTCCGAGAGATGTTTTACCTACACCCGGAGGACCAACAAAACAAAGGATGGGGGATTTCATATCACCTTTCAGTTTGAGTACTGCAAGGTATTCAAGAATACGATCCTTTATCTTTTCCAATCCATAGTGATCACGATCCAGTATTTTCTGGGCCTTTGAAAGGTCAAAATTGTCAGATGTATATTCACCCCATGGCAACTCAATAAGAGTTTCCAGGTAATTCAATTGCAGAGAATATTCCATTGCTGCAGGATTCATTCTTTGCAACTTATTGATCTCTTTATCAAAAACACCCTGTACCTGCTTACCCCATTTCTTTTTTGAAGCTTTTTTCTTCATCTCCTGTATCTGCTGTTCATGGGGATTTCCGCCCAGCTCTTCCTGGATGGTTTTCAATTGTTGATTCAGGATATAATCTCTTTGCTGCTTATCAATATCAACTTTTACTTTCGACTGGATCTGGTTTTTCAATTCAACAACCTGTAACTCCTTTGTAAGATACCCAAGCACAGTTTGAGCCCTGGTATTGATATCAAGTATCTCCAGAAGCTTTTGCTTTTCAGGTACTTCAATATTTAAGTTAGATGATATAAAATTGACAAGGAAAACAGGGCTTTCAATGTTTTTGATTGCAAAAGCTGCTTCACTTGGAATTTGTGGAGACTTATTCACTATCTGAATAGCGAGATCCTTTATGGTAGCAATAAGAGCTTTAAAATTTTTATCCGTTTTTCGTTCTATCGGTTTATCAAAGGATGAAACCCGGGCTTTAAGATAGGGCTCGTACTCAACAAAAGACTCAAGCTTAAACCTTTTTTTGCCCTGCAAAATTGCTGTTGTACTTCCATCAGGCATTGACAGCGTTTTGATTATATAAGCCACAGTACCTATTTCATTCAGATCGTCAAAACCAGGATCTTCAACATTATCATCCTTTTGAGAGACTACTCCAACGATTTTGTTCTTTTTGTAGATCTCCTTGATCAGTTTTATCGATTTATCGCGGTTTACAGTGATAGGAATTACTACTCCGGGAAACAATACCGTATTCTTAAGTGGTAAAACAGGTAATACTTCCGGCAATTCTTCCGCAGTCATCTGCTCTTCTTCCTCCGGAGATAATAGTGGAATATATTCAGTTTCGGTATCAATCATACCCGAAAAATTAAAACCGTCTCTATCTAAAAAATTATCCATAGAATAAATATATAGTCAAAATGTCATGAATTATGTAAAAACGTCATATTACAGTTCCATATAAATTATTATTTGTACAACCTGTAATTTATATAAGACTGTATACTTGATCTTTACACTCGAATATTAAAAAAAAATTTAA
>CAYXIT010000203.1:1942-3557 GCA_964465275.1 uncultured Bacteroidales bacterium
CAAGGTAACTTTAAATGACAATCATTGTGCCATGAATGTTTTAATTATTAAAAAAAGCTGCCATATACTGACAGCTTTTTATTGACTCAGGAGGAAAAGAGTAAAATTTTTACAGTCGCCTGTAAGTTAAGGTTTGTTCATACACATGTCTGAGTATATCTTCTTCAATCTTATCAAAATCAAGCCCTCGTCTTGCATATACTCTTTTAGCTGTTTCAATGGATTTATCGAAATTATGCATTGAAAAACCAGATGCACTTCCCCATGAATAAGAAGGAATAAAATTTCTCATAAACCCTGCACCAAATATCTGAGAACCTACTCCAACTACAGTTCCTGTATTAAACATGGTATTGATGCCGCATTTGGAATGATCACCCATAAATGTACCGCAGAACTGCAAATCAGTCTTTACAAAACTCTCCTCCTGGTAATCCCACAATCTAACAGTTTCGTAATTGTTCTTTAAATTTGAGGTGTTGGTATCTGCACCCAGATTGCACCATTCGCCGATGACACTATGTCCGAGAAAACCATCATGAGCCTTGTTGGAATACCCGAAAATAATCGAATGGCTAACCTCGCCTCCCACCTTACACTGTGGCCCTATGGTTGTTGCACCATAAATGCGGGCACCCATTCTGATTTTTGTCCCCTCACAAATGGCAATGGGTCCCCGGAGAATTGCTCCTTCCATTATATGCGCATCTTTAGCTATGTATACAGGACCTTCAGTGGTATTGACAGTCACATGTTCAAGCTCTGCACCTTTCTCTATAAATAGTTTTCCCTTTCCTGAAAACTTAACCCACTCAGGAACAGGTTCAGATTTTCGGCCTTCAGTAATAAGGTCGAAATCACTTAAAAGTACTTTCTCATTTAGTTCGATGAGATCAGAAAGGTGATGAACGATAACAGGATTTGATTCGGTTTGCAGTGGAGTAACAGAGTCAATCAGATCCCAGTCAAGATTATCAATATCTTCAGCCTTAAGTCGCAGAGCGATAATGGTTTCCCCGGTAATAAGGGTTTGGTTAGGGGTAAGTTTATGGATCTCATCAACTATTGTTTTGTCGGGGAGTATGCTACTGTTTATCAAAATATTATCAGCTTCTTTTACAACCGGGAATTTCCTGCTCAGGTAATCTTCCGTAAGAGAAGAAGTTTTGGCATTTAATAATTTTTCCCACTTTTCACGTAGAGTAAGTATTCCCAGTCTGATATCTGCAATTGGGCGAGTAAAGGTAAAGGGTAACAGATGATTACGTGTTTGATCTCCGAACAAAATATAATTCATTGTGTTTTTATTTAGATTAATCAATCCTTTTTAACATAATTGCCTAAAGATAGAAATTTTTTTTAAAAAAAAAGCCCTTTAACAGAAAGGGCTTTTTTTTTGACTTTGCAAAAAATATTATTGTTTTTTACCACGATTCTGATACTTGGATTTGAACTTATCAATACGTCCTGCGGTATCAACAAGTTGTTGTTTTCCTGTATAGAATGGGTGTGATGTGTGTGAAATATCAAGCTTGATAAGCGGGTATTCCTTTCCGTCTTCTTCCCATACTGCTGTCTCTTTAGATGTTGCAGTGCTATGTGTAAGGAAAGAATA
>CAYXIT010000204.1:0-3534 GCA_964465275.1 uncultured Bacteroidales bacterium
TGGGTATGGGTTTATCCTGATATTGTCGCACGCTTTTGCGCTGTTGAATGGTGGTAAATACATTCTGTCGGGTTTCCTGGCTCATAACCTGAAAAGTTTTAAGCATGAATAAAAACATCATGCTGAGAGTTAATAGTTTTTTCATGGATTAGCTATTGGTAGGGTAAATATAGGAAAAAAAGCGAGACCGGAAAAGGGAGAATTAAAATCGGATTTGAAAAAATTATCATAGGTAAGTTACCGGAAGAGAAAAAAACTTCGAAAAAGCAAAACTCTTCATTTTTAATTACTTCAATCACAGTTACACAATAGTTTGTAAGATGAACAGGGCTGAGTGCGGTGAATTTTGTAAATTTGATGGATAAACCCGGTGTTTTAACATATATAAATTATTACTTTATGGAAAAAGATTTGCATAAACCGTTATCTCATAAAGAAATGCAGGAAAACGTTGAAAAGGAAGGTCTGGAAAAGATACGAAATGATCTGCATTCAGCTTTTACAATTTTCAGGGAAGTATTGGAAAGCCTGAATGAAGAAAAAGTGGCCGGTTTGCTTCCCATTGAAGATAATCAGTTATCAGCTGATGCCATTTCATCTTCACAGGAAGAAAAACTGATACAGGCGTTGAGTATATCCTTTCAGTTGATGAATCTTGTTGAGGAAAATGCCACGGTACAATTCAGACGCAGGCTGGAGAACAAACTCGGCATGCAGTCCATAAGTGGATCCTGGAGTGAAACATTCACCAAATTAAAGGAAAAAGGCTTTACGCAGGATGAGATTGCTTCAGTTTTACCGAGGGTAAGAGTAATGCCTGTGCTCACGGCCCATCCCACTGAAGCCAAAAGGGTGTCGGTATTGGAACTGCACCGCGATATTTATTTGCTTTTGCTTAAGAAGGAAAACTGTATGTGGTCGAAATCGGAGCGTATTGCCATAGATGATGATATCAAGGCCCGCCTGGAGCGCTGGTGGCGGACACGTGAGATCCATCTGCAGAAACCCGATCTGGAATCGGAGCGGAACAATGTAATGCATTATTTTACGAAAGTGTTTCCCGAAGCCTTAAAAACCAGCGATAAAAAGCTTAGCTACTCCTGGAAAGCGATGGGTTTTGATCCGGAAAAACTCCGCAACCCCGAAAAGTTTCCTGTGATGGAGTTTGGTAGTTGGGTGGGTGGTGATCGCGACGGTCATCCCTTTGTGTCGGCTTCAGTTACACGCACCACGCTTCAGTTACACCGGCGGGCAGCATTGAAAATAATTGGTGAAAGCATGAAAGAACTTGCTTCTCGTGTGAGTTTTTCTGACGGGCAAAATCCGGTGCCATCGTTTTTCCACAATGCCATAGGGCGAATGCACAATGCACTGGGTGAGCAGGGTGAAAAGGCCGTGATGCGCAATCCGCGGGAACCTTGGCGGCAATATGTAAACCTGATGGTCGTTAAACTGGAAAACACGTTGAATAAAAATCATTCAGCAGAGGGTACATTTTATGAAAGTGCTTCGGCACTGCAGCAGGATTTGAAAATTTTCCGCGACAGCCTGGATGAGATTGGTGCCGGGCGTATTGTTGATGAAGTATTATTTCCCCTGGAACGGCAGGTTCAGTGTTTCGGTTTTCACCTGGTAAGACTCGACATCCGGCAAAACAGCGCCTTCCATGAAAAAGCTGTTGAGCAATTGCTAAAGGCTGCATCCTTTAAAGACTGGCAATACAGCAGCTGGAGTGAAGAAAAAAGGGTAGAGTTCCTTACAGAAGAACTCAAAAGCAAACGTCCCTTTGTTGTGTCCGGTTCTATCGTTGGGCCCGAAGCCGACAGAGTGCTGCGATGTTATAAAGCAGTTAAGGAACATATAGATCTTTTCGGTTATGAAGGGATTGGTTCTTTTATCGTAAGTATGACCCGCGGACTCAGCGATTTGCTGGTGGTATATCTCTTTTTGCGTGAACATGCAATGCTGAATTTACCTTTACAGGTGGTTCCTTTGTTTGAAACCATTGATGACCTGAAGCATTCCGACAAAATACTTGATGATTTCCTTTCACATCCCCTGACACAAAAACGTGCATCAATTATGCCTGCTGTTCAGGAGGTGATGCTGGGTTATAGCGACAGTAACAAAGACGGTGGTATTATTGCCAGCCGCTGGAATATATACCGTGCTGAACAAAAACTGACTGAAGTAGGGAAAAAGCACAATTCAGACCTGCGTTTTTTCCATGGTATCGGGGGTACTATCAGCCGCGGTGGTGGAAAATACCATCGGTTTATGAACAGTATGCCCCGGGGGAGCGTTACCGGGCAGATAAAACTCACCGTGCAGGGCGAAACCATCTCACAACAGTTTGCAAATATGTGTAATGCGGCCTACAATCTTGAAATGCTGGTATCAGGTGTTACACTTCAAACTGCCTATGCTGTCCTCACCAACGGAGAACCTCCCGGGTTGCCCTATGAAGCACTCGACAAGCTTACGGAGCTTTCCCTGGATCGTTACCAGAGCCTTATTCAACATCCGCGGTTTATTGAATTTTACGGAAAGGCAACTCCCATTGATATCCTGGAAAGAAGCAGAATTGGTTCGCGCCCGGCGCGCCGGACCGGACAAAGAACCCTCGATGATTTGCGCGCTATACCATGGGTGTTCAGCTGGAACCAGGCCCGCTTTAACCTTACAGCCTGGTTTGGTGTGGGGTATGCATTGAGAGTTATGAAGGAAGAAAGTCGCGACCTTTTCAGACAACTGAAAGATTATGCACACCAATGGCCTTTCCTCAGGTATACACTTATTCACATTGAAACCAACCTGCTCAATGCTGATCCTGATCTGATGACTGCCTATGCGGCTATGGCCGATGACAAACAATTGCGGGATGAGATGATGGAGATGATTGTTCCCGAGCATTCAGAAGGTATCATGCAGATCATGGAATTACTGGGTGATCAGGCAGAGAACCGTCGTCACAGTTTGCTGGATAACATTGAAAGAAGAAGAAAAATTCTCCAGAAATTGCACCAGATGCATATATCACGAATAAAAGAATGGCGCAATATGAGTGATGAGGAAAAAGCACGCTCAGAGCATCTGCTCGATAAATTGCTTATGATTACAACGGCAATTTCGGGTGGCTTGAAAAGTACCGGTTGATGTCTTATAAAGAAATCATTTAATTTTTTCCTTTTACTTTGCACCAACCACCTTTCCCCAAAGGTTTTCATGTTGAGGGATTAATTTGGAACCCATTAATTTGGTTAAGAGAGATGGGGTGGTTAATTACCTTTATTAACTAACCAAAGTATAGCAAAGAAGAAAGTTCTTTTCAAATAGCATGTATTTCGAAAAAATGGAAGTTACAAGGAGTATAGTCATTATAATCAGTGATTTTAAGCCATAAAACCATAGAAACACTTATTTTGATAGTTGTGAAAAATGTCCTTTTAATGTTGAAGAGGGTGAAATATTTGGATTTATAGGTCCTAACGGTTCCGGAAAATCAACTACAATCAGAACTATCCTCGGATTAAT
>CAYXIT010000205.1:0-1563 GCA_964465275.1 uncultured Bacteroidales bacterium
ATATTATACAGGGTAGGTACAAAAATAGCATGTCTTTGAAAATTGCTGAAGGCATCACTTGCCGGTACCGAAGAAAGATAGACCTGGCCGCGTGAAACCGGTGTTGAAGTAAAAAACGGATTGCCGTTTTGTAGTTGCATCAACCATGCATCAGCTGATTGGGTTTGTCTGCTTATTACAAAGTACTGCTCAACACGCGGAAGATCAATATTTTCGGGTATGCGATCAAAAACGCCTGTGTACAGCGGATGAATTTCATTGAGTGTTGTAACCCTTGTGCTTACTGTATCAAGTCTTTCCAGGGTATTTACATTGATTGATTTCAGAAATCTGTTGTAGGAATCCAGATCAGCCCGGGCTGAGGGGAAAATAAGAATATTGCCACCGGTTTCAAGGTACCTGCGCAATTCGAGCGAAAGGCCCTCTCCTATGGTGCGGGGTTCATTGAGAATGATCAGATTCTGCCCGGGAAAAACAGAAAAATCGAGTTCGGAAATATTTACATTCATTGCTACCAAAGCTGTATCTGCCCTGAGCAATGCATTGATAAAAGGATTGGGGCTGTCCTGGTTGATGACCAGCACAGGGATCTGGTTGGCAAGGGTAAAGCTAAAATAAAACCTGTCGTCAAATGTAACCGGGTGGTCAGTGATCTCCACCCTGCCCTGTTGGTGGGTATTTTGGCCGATGGTCCATGTCAGCGGCACATTTACACCGGAATACGGTCGTACATCAAAAGTAGCCACCGAACGCTGTGTATCGTTTATGTAAAGTCTTACAGGCTGATTTTCCAGTGGTTCATCAGAATCATTAAAGATGTGTACCATCATGGTAATGGTTTGACCGCTCATGCGCACAGGGCTTTCTACCCAAACCGAATCAATAAACAGGTTGGCAGGTTGCTGCAACTGATATGGGACAAAAAAACGGTTAAGCAGCGTATCAGGCTCCAGATCGGACGGATCAAGAGTATTTTTCTGAAAATCGCTCAGCGCAAAAGTAAACCTGTTTACCCTGCCCGCTTCTTCATCAAACAGGGCAGACTGGCGATCCATAATTTCGGGGATGGTTCTTACAGCAGGACTGAAATCCACCTCAGCCAGCATGGAGAGAAACTCTTCGCGGTTCACAAAGCGCTGGTGGCGGCCTTCCAGATCATTGGTGAGCAACTGGAAACGGTCTGCAGGACCAAAGGTCTCAGCAATTTCCCTGGCCGATTCCCTGGCATGATCGAGCAGGGTTCCGTAAGGTGATGCTGCTTCCATACTGAAGGAGTTATCCAGAAAAATACTCACCCGGTTTCCGTCAGGCGCAGGCCCCGCATCATCGGCGGGGATATAGGGCCGTGCAAATGCCATCACCAGGAAAACGATGGCAAGTATCCTCGAAATAAGCACCAGCAAATGACGTAAACGCGCCTGCCGCTCTGTTTCATCAGTGATCTGCTGTAAAAACTTAATATTGGAAAAATTATATTCAGTTTTTTAATGGTTGCTTTTTCAATTTTACTTGTTTTTATCGTAATACCAAGAGCTAATGATGGAAGACGAATCAAATTTATTG
>CAYXIT010000205.1:1573-2944 GCA_964465275.1 uncultured Bacteroidales bacterium
AAATGGAACAGATGAATAATTACCGGTATAGAAACAGCAGAAAGGGCAAGCAAAAACCAGGGATGTAAAAAACTCATAAAGTGAGCAGGGCTTAATGGATGAACAGTTTTAAAATCAACTACAATAACTCAAGCAAAAATACAGGATATTGTTTAATGAGCTTACATATACATCTGGTGTTGTGTTTTAATATTTCATAAATGGATGGTTATATTTTTGGGGACGGAGAACGGAGAACGTGAGCAAGAAAGTGAGAAAGTAGGAAAATAAGAAAGTAAGGAAATTTAAACAACTTCGGGCACGAATCTGAGTCGTATCCGGAGAAAAAATCACATCGTGATTTTTAAACTGCGGCTCTTGCAGCTCTGCGGGAAAAATATTTGTTTTTAACCATATAAGGCATATAAGGGTTTAAAAGGCATATAAGGGAAGAAGATCTTAGGCTCGCAGTCCAGAATTTTTGTCTTCATAATTTTATAATTTTTGTCGTATACTGAAAATCTCTATTTGTTAATACCAGCAAGTAAATCCCTTTGCTCAGGAAAGAAAGATCAAGAGAATTCTCTGAATTAAGGGTTGCATTAAAGACCTGTCTCCCATCCAGTGTTTTTATAATTAAATCAATTCTTTGACCATTTACCCTTTCAAGCAGAATTGAAAGTTTCTGACTGAATGGGTTAGGGTAGATTATTGGAGTAATTGATTTTTCTAATGTTTCTGCATTGTTTTGAGTATAATTATAATTGCAGGTTCCATAGCGATCATCAAAATAAAGAAGGGTGTCATTTTCGTAATGACATAATAAAATGGCATAAGCAGGTAGGTTTTGTTTAATATCCCATTCAAGCCATAGAAGTCCACCCCAGCTATTTCCGATTCCTTCAATCCATGAGTTGTATCCATCATCAAACACAATCCTTTTTCTGTAAGTGCCATCCAGCAATTGAATCGAATCAACTTCTATTACCCAGGAGTAATAAAAGCTGTCTCCTGCAACCAGGTTGAAATCGTATAATAGCATTTCTTCTCCACCATACATATCCGTATAAAAAACCTTTCGGGTAATTGTATCTTCGGTAAGATAACCCAATTCGGCACTAACCTGACCCGGCAATTTTTTTTTAATAATGAATCTGGTAGTATCAATCTCACATCTCTCCAAATAATAGGGATAGGTGGCCCCCCAAGAATGATTGTTAGTCTTTGTATGTGAAAAGTACTCTTCAAAAGTATTCCAAACCTTATTTGTGTCTAATAGCGGTACATATTCCTGCCCATGCAAGGGAATGGTGCCTGAAAGTAGAAAGAATAGTAAAATTATTGATATAATTATTGTTATCTACGATAAAGAAGGAAATGGGATTAAATTTA
>CAYXIT010000205.1:2954-3360 GCA_964465275.1 uncultured Bacteroidales bacterium
AAGAATAGTAAAATGGTATTTTTCATGGTTTTTTTAAATTTCCAATTTTAAGTCAATACTTAATAATTTTTATTGTTTCCCTTGAAAATGAGTTTCCTGCAATTATGATATAGATCCCTTTTTGCCAATGAGAGGTATAAATGGTTTTTTTGCGGAAAGGAACATCCGATTTGTATTCGTAAACTATTTGCCCCGATACATTCAAAATTCTTATATTATTCAAATACCGACTACTTTGGATAGAAAAGCGATCATTAAAAATACTGGGGGTTGCAATGATTTCAAATATTTTGTGTTCTGCCTCTTCAGTTTTTAAAGCCGGTTCAAAGTAACAAGTATCACCAAAGTTCCCCCAGGGGGGATCAACTCCTTGATAAATTAATAAACTGTCTTAATGAACACAAAG
>CAYXIT010000206.1:0-884 GCA_964465275.1 uncultured Bacteroidales bacterium
AGCATAAAAATCATGCTTGGCAGCACAATCACCCACAGCATAAATATTTTTATATTTACACATTCAACTCCAATAAATTCAAGAACATTCCCACAAACAGTCATCAATATATTTACGGTCATTTTCTTCAATAGAAAAAGTACGGGCACTCTCGCCGTTTTCCATATGTTCTACCAGGCTGTTTACAACATCAATCCCATGCTTTGCATCCTTGTCGCCACTCTTGGCCACTTTTTCAAGCCGATGGATTTTTTTCTCCAGGGTTTCCAGGTCACGACTAATGAGTTCCAGGTCGATGATCTCTTTATCGCGCACCGGATTTACACTTCCCTCAATATGTGGTATCATGTCATCATCAAAGCAGCGCAACACGTGCAGGATGGCGTCGGTTTGTCTTATATCGGCAAGGAATTGCGCACCACCTTTCATTTGTCCACCTCCTTTTACCAGCCCAGGAATATCAACTATTTCAACCGTTGTGGGAACAATTTTGGCAGATTTGGCCAATTCAAAAAGAACCTGCAGTCGGGGGTCTGGTACTTCTATCTGCCCGAGATTAGTTGTTTTGGGCGCACCGGCACCCACTTTGCTTTTCGATAAACAGTTAAAAACGGTTGTTTTTCCTGTGCCGGACATACCGACAATTCCACATTTCAATGCCATAGAGTGATTTTTTTACGGCTGCAAAAGTAAGCATTATTTTGGTTTAAAGTTGATAGGTTGATTAGTGGTTCGTGCTTCCGTCTTCTCCCTTCACTCCACCCTCATGATGCCAAAAACTTCCCCTTCCTCCAGCAAATACTCAAACCCCGGTCGTTGCGCCAGTCCCAGCATAGACTGGGGTTCAAACAGGCTCACCAGAAAGTTGCTGTGAAGTTGGGCAG
>CAYXIT010000206.1:896-3358 GCA_964465275.1 uncultured Bacteroidales bacterium
CAAGAACATTCTCTCCGGTAAGTTCTCCGCCATCAAGGGCTTGAGATGTAACCCGGGGTAACCGGTTGGGCAGTTCCTCATCCAGGCTGGTTTCAATAGATTCGATATAATACCGTGAAACTGTTTTATCAATCAGATCCGGTTGGATTTCATACTCCACCTGGTGAAGTTCCAGGAATTCCATCAGTTGGTGGTCATCGGCCGGAATAAGGTAGGCAGAAGGTCGATTTACAATAAGGTTAGCCAATACAACCGGGTGAAAGTTTTCTACTACAACCACTGTATCCTGACCGGTAGTTGCCGAATTGAGTGGCAGCATCAAAGAACTGCCATCAGGAAAATGTTCCATACGGATGGCTACTTTCTCTCCGGGGTTAGCTTCTCTCAGGTTTTGTCGGGATTGTTCCACCATATTTTGTGTTTCAGATGCATTATTGTACATAAAATCAAGCAAGGCCACCAATCCTTCGTATTGTCCCATAGTACGATGCTCAAGATTTTCCACAAAACCATCCCGTCCATTGATACCTTCGTAGATAAAAGAAAGAGTATTCTGAATCGCAAAGCTTTGCCGGCCGTCATTAAAATCTACTGTTGAGTGGCGTATGCGACCCTGGTTAGGTGCAGGACCCACCAGGTAGTTATGAAAACTAAAGCCTTTCTCATTCAGATGCTGCTCAATATGGGGCAGTGCTTTGTTTAGCGCAAAGTTCCGGATGTTACTGTCCACATTGATATTGGTAGGAACCCCTACCTGCACATCAAAATTTTTATACCCCCCGAATTCGGCCCAGGAATCACTGAATGGATAGTATTCGTGCACATCAACCGTAACATGGGCATTAAACTCCCTGAAAAGGCTGTGTATGGCCCGTGTTTCGGGTGCGAGCTGCACAACATGATCGCGGTTGAGGTCGATACCACCGGCATTGCGCCTTTCATTCACATCAGAGCCGTCAGGGTTAAGCTGGGGTACAATCCAAATCTTCAGATTTTCAAACCAGTGGTTGTACTTGCCTTTGGCCAGATCGCGGATCAGCAGCAATGCCGCTTCCTTACCGCTTTGCTCACTGCCATGCTGCTGGGCAAAAATGAGTACGTGCAGCTTATCTTTGGGGCTTTCATTTGCATCAGAAGCGTGCACAGCTACCAGTGGAGTGCCCCCTTCGCTGTGCCCGATAACAGTATGATAAAGATTATCGGAATTCATAACCGCCGTTTCAACAAAGTCAATAACTTCCTGTGATGTGGCAGGCTGCTCAAAATTTCGCAGAACAGTGGGAGATTCAACTGGTGTAGTACAGGCAGTAAGCCAAAGTGCCGTAATGAGTAAAATGCTTCTTGTCATTTTTGTAGTGTTTGGGTGATTTGCAGTAGTTTTTCTTTATTGTCAAGTGAACCGTCAATCCAGTGAATTTTAAATCCATTGCGCTCCATGCGCCTGAACCATGTCTTTTGCCGTTTGGCAAACTGGTGGATGGCCGTATTGAGTTTACTGAACATTTCATCATAATTAATTTCACCGGTAACATATTGTGTAATATACTTGTATTCAAGTCCGTAAAATATCAGCTGTTCGGGTTTCAGACCGCCTTTGAGAAGTTCCTGCACCTCGGTGATCATACCGTTCTCCAGCCGGGTTTTCAGGCGTTCAGTAATGCGGTTCCTGATTTCCTCACGGGGAAAATCAATGGCAAAGATAATATAAGAGAACTCAGGAAAATCTTTTTGTTCTTCCCGATGCTTATCATTGTAGGTTTCAATTTCAATGGCACGTATCAGCCGTTTGCGGTCGGTGGTATCGGTTGTGTTGTGGAGCGGACGTAGTTTCTCCAGCATATTAACCAGTTCATCCTGCGAAAGCAGCTCCAGTTCCTTTCTGAGTTTATTATTTACGGGTACTTTCAGTAACCTGTACCTGGCCAGTGCTGCTTCAATATACAGGCCGGTACCTCCGCACATAACAGCCTGTTTGCCACGTTTGCGGATGTGTTCAAACGCCCTGAAAAAGTGATCCTGAAATTCAAACACATTAAATTCGTAGCCCGGTTCGGCCATATCCACCAGGTGAACCGGCACAATACGTCCATTCACTACATAATCGGCAAGGTCTTTTCCGGTACCTATATCCATGCCTTTATAAATTTGCCGTGAATCGGCACCGATAACCTCACCACCCATCATATCGGCAAGTTCCGCTGCCAGACGGGTTTTTCCTGTGGCAGTGGGTCCGGTGATCACGATCAGGTCATATCCGTTGGTTTTATTCTGTTGCTTCATTTTTCTGTAATTCGAGTTCTGTTTCAAACAGAAAGTTACGGATATTATTTAAGGTTTCCACACCTGAAACGGAAAAACTGAAACCGTCAAGCTCCTTTTCAAGGCCTCTGCCGTGGAAATGCCGCATATAAAATTTTATTAGGTTTTCTTCATCGGGTTGCGGATTTTCATTGTGTGAAGTT
>CAYXIT010000207.1:0-3351 GCA_964465275.1 uncultured Bacteroidales bacterium
AAGCCACAAGGGCCATGATATATTTTATACTTACTCTTCCGATAAACATTAGTACCACCGATGTTGAGAAGAGAATAATTGCAGTAGAAAGGTTTGCAGGCAGAATAAATGCGCATACTGCAATAACAGGAAGAATAATGGGCAGAAATGCCGATTTAAAATCTTTAATCTGATCCTGTTTTTTGGTAAGCATTCTTGCAATGTAGATGATAAGCGCCAGCTTGGCGAAGTCAGAACTCTGGAATGTAATATTTATAACCGGCAAGGTCAGCCATCGGTTTGCTTCATTGATATTGGTTCCCATTACCAGGGTGAGAATAAGCAATGGAACAGCTATAAACAATGCCAGTTGCGAAAGCCGGGAGTAGTATGTATACTTGATCTTATGTGCTACAAACATCAGAAACAAACCCATAAGCATTATAATCAGATGCTTAACAAGGTAATACTCGGTATTGCCTGCCTGATATCTGTATGCAAGTGTTCCGGTAGAGCTGTAAACAGCCAGAATGGAAAACAGCGATAAAAATGCGACTACCAGCCAGATAACCCTGTCACCGTGTAATTTACCAAGTATGGCTTTCATGCATTTGTGTTTTAGTTGTTATAATTATTTTGTACTTAAAAAATTTACAGATCGAAAACTGCTTTTTTGAACTGCTGTCCACGATCTTCAAAGTTTTCGAACAGATCAAAACTGGCGCAGGCTGGTGAAAGCAATACAACATCACCCTTCTGCCCGAGATAATATGCAGTTTTTACAGCATCTTCCGCATTGGTAGTTTCTATGATACCGGGAATGATATTGCCAAAGGCTTCAAGTATGCGGGTATTATCTTTACCCAGACACACGATTGCTTTAACCTTGTTTTTTACCAGTTCCGTCAACTGGCTGTAATCATTGCCCTTATCCATACCACCCACAATCCATATAACAGGTTTGTTAATGCTTTCAAGGGCATACCAGGCAGAATTGATATTGGTTGCTTTACTGTCATTTATGAACTCAATGCCTCTTACAACTGACACATGCTCCAGTCTGTGTTCAATATTTTCAAAATCTGCAAGGCTTTGCTTGATCACTTCCTTGCGTATATCAACAAGTCTTGCAGATATGCCCGAGGCCATTGAGTTGTAAATATTATGACGTCCTGTAAGTGCTAAATCTTTGATTTCCATTTCAAATGTTTCTGAGTTTATATTGATAACCAGGGTTTTCTCATTTTTTAACCATGCTCCTTCATGTTCGTCTTGTTTGCCGGAGAATGGATACAAGCGGGATTGGATATTCATCTTATCTATTTGACCGGCAATAACAGGATCATCCAGGAAATACACAAAATGATCAGCAGCTGTTTGATTCTGAACTATCCTGAACTTTGAGCGAACATAGTTTTCAAACTGATTATTGTACCTGTCAAGATGATCAGGAGTAATATTCAGCAGTACCGCCACATCGGCTTTAAAATCATACATTCCATCCAGTTGAAAACTTGATATTTCAAGCACATAAAAGTCATGATCTTCTTCTGCCACCTGCCATGCAAAGCTTTTTCCTACATTCCCTGCCACTCCCACGTTATACCCGGCATTTTTCAGTATATGCCCTGTGAGCAGGGTCGTAGTAGTTTTACCATTGCTGCCTGTAATGCATATTTTGAAAGCATTTGAGTAACGGCCGGCAAACTCAATCTCTGAGATCACCGGGATACTCATCTCGCGGGCTTTTTTAACAATCTCAACATGATCAGGTATGCCGGGACTTTTAATGATCTGTTCTGCAGAAAGAATCAACTTTTTACTGTGCTGCTTTTCTTCCCACCTGATTCCATAATTTGAAAGAACGTTTTTGTATTTTTCATTGATGGTGCCTATATCAGACAACCAAACATCAAATCCTTTTTTCTTTGCCAGGATAGCTGCTCCCACCCCGCTTTCACCTCCGCCCAGTATGGCAATATCAGGGCTATGCATTTTCTTTACCTCACTTTCAGTGTTATAATAGATATTACTGCCAGGATGATACCTATAATCAAGAAACGCTGTACAATTTTGGCTTCATGATATCCCAGCATCTGAAAATGATGGTGAAGGGGAGCCATTTTAAATATTCTTCTTCCTTCCCCGAATCTCCACCGGGTAAATTTGAACCATCCTACCTGCATCAAAACCGATAAACTTTCCATAAAAAATATTCCACACATTATGGGTATGAGAAGCTCCTTACGGATGCTTATGGCAAACACAGCAATAATTCCTCCCAGGGCAAGACTTCCTGTATCACCCATAAAAACCTGTGCAGGATATGAGTTGTACCAAAGAAAACCCACACAGGCACCAACAAAAGCTGCAATAAACACAACCATTTCGCCGGTATTGGGTATATACATTATATTCAGATAATCGGAAAAAATTACATTACCCGACACATATGCCAGTACTCCCAATGCTATTCCGATAATAGCTGATGTGCCTGTGGCAAGGCCATCAAGTCCATCAGTAATATTGGCACCATTTGAAACAGCAGTTATTATGAGTATTACGATTGGAATAAACATCAACCAGGTCCACTTCTTATAATCATCGCCCATCCATTTTACCAGCACTGAGTAGTCAAATTCATTCTCTTTTAAAAAGGGTATGGTAGTTTTTGTAGACTTAATTGTTTCCCTTTGAACAGCATCTTCCATGTTCACGGGCCTGTCAATTTCGAGCAAAGCATCGGTGGTTCTGAATTCGAATTCCTGTACAACGTTTTCACGAATAACCACTTCTTGACTGAAATACAACACGCTTCCCACGATAATACCCAATCCCACCTGACCTAATATTTTGAATTTACCATGTAACCCTTTTTTCTCTTTAAGGAATACCTTTATATAATCGTCAGTAAAACCAATTCCTCCCAACCATATCGTTGAGAAAATCAACAGCAAAATATATATATTGTCTAAGCGAGCAAATAACATAGCAGGTATCACAATGGAAGCAATAATGATGAGCCCGCCCATTGTGGGAGTACCTTGCTTCTGCATCTGCCCTTCAAGGCCCAGATTTCTGACTGTTTCGCCCACCTGTTTTAATTGCAGATAACGAATGATTCTCCGGCCAAAGATCATTGAGATGAACAATGACAGTATAAGTGCCATGCCGGCACGAAAAGAGATGTACTGAAACAGCCCTGCACCGGGAATGTCAAAAGTATTGTCGAGATATGAAAAAATATGATACAGCATCTTATAAGTTTTGCGTGTATTATTATATCAGGCCAGGGCCTCTTTTAAAACTTCCTTATCATCAAATGTGTGTTTAACACCTTCAATCTCCTGGTATTTTTCATGTCCTTTACCG
>CAYXIT010000208.1:0-3333 GCA_964465275.1 uncultured Bacteroidales bacterium
ACGGAGATTATGGGCTTCACCATTATACACCAGCATCCAAACAGGTTTTTCCAGTCTGCGCATAGCCGTATACAGTTCAATGCCCTGGTACCATGGAACTGCACCATCATCGTCGTTGTGCATCATGAGAAGAGGAGTTTCAATCTTATCGGCAAAAAACACAGGTGAATTTTCGATATAACGGAAAGGTTTTTCCCACAGTGTTCCTCCGATGCGGCTTTGGGTCTGCTCATACTGAAACTGCCGGCTCATACCCGAACCCCATCGAATACCACCGTAGGCACTTACCATATTACTTACCGGTGCCCCTGCCATAGCTGCGCGAAACATATTGGTTTGGGTAACCAGGTAAGCGATCTGATAGCCACCCCAGCTTTGACCCTGAAGCCCCATTCGATGACGATCTATAAAAGGATAGCGTTCAACCATAGCCTGGGTGCCACTCACAATAGCATCATAGGCACTTTGGCCGGGGAAACCATCCCGGTAAGTTATGTCGGGTACAAAAACCACATAGCCATTACTTGTACAATAAGAACGATTGATTGTGGAGCGACTGGGTGACGGAATAGAATGCGAATGCAATCCGTCAGAAGATCTCTCATAAAAATATACCAACATTGGATACTTCTGATCCGGATCAAAATTTTCCGGTTTATAAAGAAGTCCTTGTAAGGTATCATTATTAAAATCAAGCCATTCTACCAGGCTTACACTACCCCAAAGGTATTCGTCCTGCTGGGGATTGGTTGTGGTAAGTTTGCGGGCATCATTGAATTCCATATCGCTGATCCACAGGTCGGGATATTCGGTAAAAGTACTTTTTCTCCAAAGGAAGGTATCATCTTCTTTTGCTTTTTGCAGTTGTGTAAAACTTGCATCATCGATCATCAGGGCCTGAAGTTCCATACTTTGCATATTGAGCCGGTAATAGCCATCCTGCTTAGTATCCAAATCGAAAGCGCTTAGATAAATTTCACTCTCAGGAATATGATACTCATCCGGATCCAGGTTTTGATAGCGGAACCGGATCTGGTTTTCACGACCATAAGCTCCGGTAATATTTACAGGCTGATTCCTGCCACGCGGGTCAAATTTCCAGATGTCATAACGATCATATATCAAAACATATTCATCATCTTTACCCCAGCCTGCCATTCCCCAGGGGCGGGCAAACCTCGGAATATCATTGTCCTCATTATAAAAAGGTACATCAAGTTCATTGGTAAGAATGCGATGGGCATCATCTTCTACAGAATAAGAAAACCATGCTTCTGATTCAGGATCATAATATAAAATGTAATTTCCTTTTACGGAAAAATGCACATTTGCTTCTGCTCTTTCCAAAATTTGTCTCCTTTGGCCGGTATTAACATCTACAACATAAATATCCCGACCGGCGCCGCCCAACCATGAAATTTCCTTCTGGTAAGGAATATTGGATGACCCCATAAAATGGTCGGCATTTCCATAGCGATCTTTTGAAATATCAGGCATATCTTCACCGGCAAGAGGAATCATATTTTGATCTCCCAGATGAAATACTGCATCGTAGCTGAGCCTCTGTTCACGACGAAGATTCACCTTCTGTTGGCTTTGCAGCAACGGATCCTGCCAGTGCCAGATATCGAGTTTGTATTTTTCTTCATCCAGCAGAGTATCTTCTTGTTCTTCTTCGGGTTTGGGTGCAATACCAAAGAATACCCTGCGACCGTCATCTGAGAATGATATTGACTGATGTTCGCTAACGGCATAATCAACCGGCATATTTTCTTTTCCAGATGTAACCTGATATTTACGTGCCCTGCGTCCGGATTGATGTACAAACAAATCATACACTTTTACATCGGTTGTATCAGCACTGAACAGCCATGAAAACAGTTCCCCGGTTTTGTTTACACTTAATTGCTTAAAATCACCTTCAGCTGAATCAAGCAAATTCAATGATTCAGATTCTGTGTCGAAAACAAAGAGTTTTTTGACATCAAGCGTATCTTCTTCACTTTTTTCTTCCTGAAGAAAGAAGACAGATTTTCCGTTTTCCGAAATTTGATAAATCTCTACATAATCAAAAACATGTTTTTTGCCTGAAACCGGATTTTTAACCACAAGTTGCTTCAGTTTTTCAGTTTTGGGTTCTTTCTTTTCTTCTTCCTCTTCCTCTCCTGGTTCAGGAACATGCGGAGGTATGGTATCCTGAAGGGTTTCCTGTTCTTCTTCCGGTTCTTCTATTATTCTTGTAAAATCAATAGCAAAGGCCAACCAGTCGGAAGATTCTTTGGGCAACCGGTATGAGATTATATCTTCATATTTAATAAGCTGCTGCGACGACAATACAAAAATACCCAGTGAATCTTTGGGCATATCATCTTTTTTCTTTTTCTCAACTTTCGCCTGTCTTACCAGATCACGCGGAGGTTCAATATGAAAAACTGCAAATCCGTTCCCCGGCGAGAATGCAGCACGAGCCCCACGGGGAACAACAGTTTGTTCTCCGGCGTTATGATTAAGAATAAACAAATTGCCATCCTGCCGTTGTGGATTAATTACATACAGCACATGTTCACCATCTGCTGAAATTTCTGTACCGGAAAGGGTTTTCCAGTGATCATAATCATCGTGTGATAGTCTTTTCTTTTCCTGCGCAGCTGATTGAAATTGCAGCAATGTTATGCACAGGATGGCCATAGTCAAATATCGCATAATATGTCTTTTAAAATAATAGTAAATATTTTTTGGTGCCGAAAATACAGAAATTTAATAAAACTGAATTCTTAAAAGACCACATAAAAAGAGTTTTCTACCATTATATTTACTAAAAAATCACAAAAAAAGTCCCGCCTCAGCGGGACCTTATATCATATTAATCCTAAAAAATCTGCGTCACTTGTGCTGAGCTTGTCGAAGTATCAGCGTTCCGTAATGTTTTACGGCAAGCTGTTCTTAAAAGTCTGGTATCTGTCGGTAAATTTTTCACCTTCTTTACCACCCAGTGCCTGGTGGTGTTCATATATCTTTTCAATACGATCGCTCGGATGCGGGTGGGTACTGAAATAAATCATCCAGTCCGATCCTTCCTCAAGCTCCATTTGTTCAAAGAAGTAAGCTACACCCCGGGCATCGATTTCTGACGGGTAAATATATTTAACGGCATATTCGTCTGCTTCATACTCATCTTCACGACTAAAAGCCAAAGCCTGCAGACCCAGTGCAAGATCAGCTGCGATTTTTGCTGCAAGCGATGGGTTATTGCCCAGGATCATGGAAAGTACTACCTGGTAGCCATAAATCTTTGTCATCCGGTTTGTTGTATGACGGCGATCACTGTGTGCA
>CAYXIT010000209.1:0-3287 GCA_964465275.1 uncultured Bacteroidales bacterium
TAGACAAGCAGTTGTTTAAAACACATATTTTCAGCATTTCATGTATATTAAGTTCATTTTATGGTTTTGCAGGAATAATTAGTAATGTGCGAAAACCTGAAAAATGTTTGGTAATTCATAAAGCGTGACTTATATTTACGTTTGGTTTAAGTCTGATGTATTTAAATTTGTATAAGAAAAGATTGCTTCTATCGTATTATTTTTTTTATTAGCCTAAGAAAATAAGTGATAGAATAGTATTTTTTACATCAAACAGCAGAAATTAACTTATGAGCTGGTATACTAAGGCAATTGAAGAAAAAAAGCCGCAAAAAAAGGCACTTTGGGTTCACTGTAAAAAATGCAGTGCACATATATGGGCAGAGGAGTGGAATAAGAATTTACATGTGTGTCCCCGGTGTAACTATCATGATAGTATTACTTCACGGCAACGAATAGATTTGCTGTTCGATAGTGATAGTTTTCAGGAGCTTTTTGAAAATATTAGCCCGGTCGATTCATTAAAATTCAATGACCTTAAAGGCAGTTACAAAGATAAGATAGAAGCCAACAAGAAGAAATCAGGAATATCGGAATCAGTAATTACAGGACACGGTAAGATCAAAGGATTTTCTGTAGTAACAGCCATTATGGATTTTCGCTTTTTGGGCGGAAGCCTGGGTAGCGGCACCGGAGAAAAGATACTCCAGGCCGCTAATTTTGCATATGACTACGGCCTTCCTTACATTGTATTTTCTGCTTCAGGTGGGGCCAGGATGCAGGAAGGTGTATTGTCGCTGATGCAAATGGCCAAAACCTGTGCCGGAGTAGCCCGACTCAACAAAAAAAATATTCCCTTTATTTCGGTACTTCTTAACCCAACCACCGGTGGTGTTACAGCCAGCTATGCCATGATGGGTGATTTGAATATTGCTGAACCCGGGGCTGTCATCGGTTTTGCCGGCAGAAGGGTGATCGAACAGACTATCGGGGAAAAACTACCCGATGATTTCCAGACAGCAGAATACCTGCTGGAGCATGGTTTTATCGATTCAATCGTTCAACGCAAAGACATGAGAGATTATCTTGCCAATGTCTTAAGTTATTATAACCGTTAATACTTATCACCAAATTCTTTTTATAAACCAAATATATGTTTTATGGTAGTAGTTACAGGTGCTAAAGCACTGGAAAGAACCAAAAAGCAAAAGTCTTCCCGGAATAAAAAGACCAAACCGGTTTCTGCCTGGGATATTGTAAAGGTGAGCCGCCATCCGAAAAGACCCATTCTCCAGGATTATATTCAGCATGTTTTTACCAATTTTATTGAATTGCACGGTGACCGTGCTTTTGGTGATGATACCGCGATAATCGGCGGTTTTGCCCGTATTGGGAACCAAAAGGTAATGCTGATCGGCCACAACAAAGGAAAAAATACCACGGAACATATCGAGCGTAATTTTGGTATGGCAAAACCTGAAGGCTACAGGAAAGCGCTCAGACTTATGAAGCTGGCGCAGCGGTTTAATCTTCCCATCATAACTATCATTGATACTCCCGGAGCCTTCCCGGGTCTGGAAGCTGAAGAGAGAGGACAGGCAGAATCCATTGCCCGCAATATTACCGAAATGGCTAATATTGAAGTTCCCATTATTTCTCTGGTAATTGGTGAAGGGGGTAGTGGCGGCGCCTTAGGTATTGGTGTGGGTGACCGGATTCTTATGCTTTCCAATGCCATTTATTCTGTTATTTCTCCTGAAGGATGTGCTTCAATTCTCTGGCGCGATGCGAAATATGCTCCTGATGCCGCCGAAGCACTGAAAATTACTGCTCAGGCCTTATTTGAAAATGATATTATTGATGAGATCATTGAAGAGCCGGCTGAAGGTGCTCATGCAAATTATGAGCAGATTGCTGCAAATGTTAGAAGATCTCTGCTCAGAAATCTCAGAAGTCTTTCAAATATTTCTGTATTTGAACTCCTTGAGCAACGCTTTGAGAAATATTCGGCAATGGGGAAGTTTGCGATAGAATAGTGATTAGTGATTAGTGAATAGTGAATAGTAATTAGTGAAACTTTAAAGAAATAAGAAGATATGAAATAAGCATGTTTACTTCACCCACACACAGGATGATGTTCATACATGCGATTCCATGTGACCAATTTAAAACAAATTATGAACACATGAAAAATACGAAATTGCTTAGGATTACTGATACTACCCTGCGTGACGGGCATCAGTCGCTTTGGGCAACCCGAATGCGCACAAAGGATATTCTAGATATCATAGATGTAATTGACAATGCAGGTTATTATTCACTCGAAGTATGGGGAGGCGCTACGTTTGATGTTTGCCTTAGGTTTTTGCGGGAGAATCCATGGGAAAGACTCAGGCAGATCAAATCAAAAGCAAAAAAAACTCCCTTGCAAATGCTTCTGCGGGGGCAAAATATCGTAGGATATAAAAACTATCCTGATGACTTGCTTGATCGCTTCGTTGAAACTGCCCACGAAAACGGAGTAGATATTTTCAGGATCTTTGATGCATTGAACGATACCCGCAATCTTGAATCAGCCATAAAATCGGTAAAAAAACATGGTGCCCATGCCCAGGGCGCGCTTTCCTATACCATTAGTCCGGTGCATACCATTGAGAAATATGTTGAGTATGCCCGCGAGCAGGTGCAACTGGGAGTAGATTCTCTTTGTATCAAGGATATGGCAGGATTACTTTCACCGGTTCGTTCCAAAGAACTTGTGGGGGCGTTGGTAACAGAATTTGGCTTACCGGTGCAGGTACATTGTCATGCCACCAGCGGAATGTCGGAAACAGCATACATGGAAGGAGTAAAGGCAGGAGCCGGTGCCATTGACAGCGCTGTAGCTTCTATGTCGGGCTTTTCATCGCAACCTGCTGTGGAAACCCTTTATCATATTTTTACTGAGATGGGTTATGACCTGAATCTGGATATGGATGCTATAAGGAAAGTAAGCCGGTACTTTGCAGAACTGGCGCCCCGTCGTGCCAAAGGGCGCGGACATGAAGCAGCCGTTGATGGTGAAATACTCATCCACCAGATCCCCGGTGGAATGATCTCCAACTATCGCTCTCAGCTTGAACAACAGGATAGTATCGATAAATTACCGGAAGTACTTGAAGAAGTTACTCGGGTAAGAGAAGATCTGGGTTTTCCTCCACTTGTTACACCCACCAGTCAGATTGTAGGTACTCAGGCTGTTATGAATGTGCTTGCCGGTGAACGTTACAAAATTGTTCCTCAGGAAGTGAAAAACTATGTAAAAGGGA
>CAYXIT010000210.1:0-2512 GCA_964465275.1 uncultured Bacteroidales bacterium
ACCTGGTTTCTTCAATCCATTTCAATCCTTCTTGGGCATCGGCGGCTTCGGTAATGATTATTCCTTCATAGGCTGAAAAAATAGTTTTTAGAAGCAACCGGTTCAAATTATCATCTTCCACCACAAGAATCCGGGCATTTACCGGATCTTTCTCTTGTGCAAGTACTTTAGATTCCGCTTCTGATGGTTTTTGAGAAATCCTGAACGGCAAATGGATTGT
Source organism: uncultured Bacteroidales bacterium (assembly GCA_964465275.1). Classification (GTDB taxonomy): domain Bacteria; phylum Bacteroidota; class Bacteroidia; order Bacteroidales; family UBA7960; genus SKVR01. The sequence continues at coordinate 221 of CAYXIT010000210.1, forward strand.
AAATGTTGAGCCTTTCCCTTTTTTACTGATAAGCTCAATACTTCCACCCATAATCTCCACGAGCTTTTTGCTGATCGACAGACCAAGTCCGGTTCCTCCATATTTTCTTGTAACCTGGTTGTCGCTCTGAGAAAATTCGTCAAATATCTTTTTCTGATCAGCTTTTACAATACCCACACCGGTATCTGATACTTTTACGGTCACATATGTTACATCGGGTTGATCTTTACGTACATAATCAGATAGTACAATTTTTACAGATCCTTTTTCGGTAAATTTCAATGCATTACCTGCGATATTCAGCAAGATTTGCTTTATCCGCATAGAATCACCTGTAACATGGGGGTGCTTCAGATTATCAGTATCAAAAGAGAATTCAAGCTTCTTCTCATGTGCAATTACACAAAGAGTATTATAGATTTCTTCAGTAAGGTCATTCAGGTTTACATATTTTTTTTCAAGATGGATTTTCCCTGCTTCAATCTTCGAAAAATCAAGAATATCATTCACCATATTAAGCAAGTGCACCGATGATTGATTTATGGCCTTTACAAAAGTTTTATGCTGTTGCTGTAATTTTATCTTGTCAAGCTGTGCCGAAAAACCAACAATGCTATTTAACGGAGTTCTTATCTCGTGGCTGATATTTGCCATAAATCTCTGTTTTACCTGGAGCAACTCTTCAGCTTTGTTTTTTTCCAGCATAAGCTGATTGCGGTAAAAGCGGCTACGATTTACATCACTCACAAACAACCACGAAAAAGCCATTAAAACAAGCAAAGAAAAAAGGACTATGATGAATATTATTTCAGTAGTTGATTTTACCGTACCATGAGCCTGCTCAGCCTTTGCAATAGCATTGGCACGCTCATAATCTTCAAGTTGTGTAACATAGCCCCAGATGCGATCCATCACTTCTTTATCCTCTGTTAAAATACGGTTTTCTTCCAGCTTTAATCTCTGCTGTTTCTTTACCATCGATTGGGCAATATTCATCAATGTACTTTCAAGATCATCCTTTAAGCCTTCAGTATCCCGGTAAACTGTAATAATTGAATCGGTTCTGATCTGTTGGGCAATTACAGATTCAGACTGGATTTCATATTCTTCTTCAAAGGGTAAATCATCATCAGGTGGTAAGTTATTGTCTGGATCTTTTCTTGAAAAAAAGGAAATTAGTGAATTAAACGCTTTTGCAAAAGAACTTTTTTCTTCTTCTTCAACAATCTCCTCCGAAATTTCTTCCTGCACTGTATCTTCAGGTAAAGGATCAATTATGCTCTTATGGGTAATTTCCCTCAGCTTGCCTTCCCCTTCAGCAACCTGGGCAATTTCAGTCAAGGCCCTTTGATAAAAAATAGAGTTTTCATCCAGCCTTTTCAAATCAATAAACTGCTCAAGAAGCCTCGTTTTTTTATTAAGCTGGGTATTAACTGAATCAATCATCTGCAGAAAGAACTTATCTTTGCCGGCCAGGATAAGCAAAGAATCAACCATATCATTGATATTGGATAGCTCTGTGAAATAGGCATTTAAAGTTTCTTCCTGCTCGCTGAGTGTGTATGATCTGATACTACTCTCGGCATTGTAGATGGTAAAAAGGATATCATGAAGCAACTCTATTCTTGCATTGGGTTTTGCAAGTTCATCGGACGATTCTGTAATTTGCTGAAAGCTTCTGAAAGTAAAGAAAACGATAAATGAAATCAATACAATGATCAGTGCATAACTCAAAAACACTTTTGTTTTCAGATGTCTCTCGCCAAATATTTTACTTCTCATTTTTCAGTATATGCAGTAGAATGATTAAGCTATCCATTTCAGCTCATCAGAATTTATAGACTTAATTTTTCTGTATGAACACCAATAATTACAATATAACGATAAAAACGAACCGGAATTTTCTGAATTACACATAAAAGTAATCATCAATCTTTTCACTTCAAAAATTTTTCTATGTTTTTGCCTGTCAATCAAAAGAATTACCGGCAAACTGTTTGCTGTTGCCTTTTCCGGAAAAGAAAAAAAACTAACAATTCAATAGACATAATTGACCTTTTCAGTTAAAGCACAAATATGAAATACCTGAAAATATTTTGCTGAAATTTTTTAACTCACCTTTGTGAAACAATACTCATTTATGCTTGTTGTTGAATAATGCTCTGAATTGGAAGCCCCTGATATTTTGAGAAAACTTTTCACCACATTTGCGGGAAACCCAATCATAATCAATCATACAAGACATTGCCAGAGCCATGAAAATGGCTATAGATTAGATAAGCTTTTTCTGTA
>CAYXIT010000210.1:2522-3257 GCA_964465275.1 uncultured Bacteroidales bacterium
AATGTTGGTTTTCGCAACGGAGATGTTTCCCGGGCAGAAAATCAAAGGCAAAAGATGAAAAGATAACTCTCACGTAAGGACCTGATTTCAGGTATTTAAAGAATGAAGCAAACTATCAAACGGTGAAATAAAACCGGTAAAAAAATTATAAGGCTTATGATCAAAGACCATGAAATACAATTCGCCGGTGAACGGCTTTTACTTAATAATCGCCGAAGCATCTACTGGCCTGGTAAGCAAATGCTTATCTTTTCTGATATACACCTTGCTAAAGCTACTCATTTCAGACAGAATGGAATTGCTGTTCCCCGCAACTTAATACTTAAGGACCTGGAAGCACTTAAAGAACTTATCCTGCATTACAAAGCAACAACCATAACGGTAGTAGGTGACTTTTTCCATGCAGGCATCAATTCCGATCCACAATTTTTCTCTGAATGGGCCGGTTCCTACCCCCGTTTGCACTGGAATTTTGTAAAGGGAAACCATGATAAATCAATGACTGAGAATAATACAAATGATATTTTTCAAATTTATGATTCACTCTTTATTGATCCTATAACATTGGTGCAACATCCCGAACCAGAGAAATCTCATACCATCTCGGGTCATTTGCATCCCGGAGTAATATTGAAAGCAAGCTATGGACAGTCATTAAAAATAGCCTGTTTTCTGGTGTCTGAAAACCGCATTATTCTCCCGGCCTTTTCAAGATATACGGGTTTGAATACCGGA
>CAYXIT010000211.1:0-401 GCA_964465275.1 uncultured Bacteroidales bacterium
CCTGAAACATAACAGGTTCTTCAAGGGTACCTTCAACCTGAAGGCTGGACCTTTGGAGAAATATAAGTGCCGACTGGTTATGAAAGTGCACACGGGCACCGTCTTCAATGCGAAGGGTAACATTCGGAGCTACGAGCACCAGTCCATAAATAACCCAGGGTTTGGGTCCGGTCCATACACTGTTTTCTGTTATCAGGTGATAATCGATACCTAAAACTGTATCATTCAAATTGGGCCGGATAAAATTGGCATCTTGTCCCCATGCAATCAGTTTCACATCCTGCACATTGTTATTAACCTGAAATACAACACTATCGGCTATAATCAGAGGAAGATCCTGGTCAACGGGATCTACCGTTACCTCAACAAACACGAAGATACTGTCGCGCGGACCAATTTCC
>CAYXIT010000211.1:453-2810 GCA_964465275.1 uncultured Bacteroidales bacterium
TACTTTAAAGTACCGGGTAGATGATCCAACTGTGGTAAAAACAGTATCGAACAGAAGGGAATCCACAGAAAATTCGAGTCTTATATCAGGAGATGTGTCAAAATCTTCAACCCGGCAGGATTGCATCTGTAATACGAACACAATAGCAAGTAAAACCCCTGAAAACCAAAAAACTCTTTTCATTCCTTTTCTGAACTGTTTATTCCTGTAAGTATTGAAAAATGCTGTAGATTAACATAATTAAATTGAATCAAACACAAGGACAAGCTGAATTTTAATTCTATCACTATTAAAAGAAACTATATGAAATACAACTGTAATACAGCATAAAAAATTGTAATAAAATATTTGAAACACGCAAAATTAGCTTATTTTTGCAGCCTGAAAAAACAAAGCTTTAAAAGTCTTCAAGAAAAATATAAAATGAAAGAAAAGAAAAAAGATCAGGGCGAAAAGAACATTGTTGCCGTAGAAGAGGCGCTAAGTAAAAGTGAACAATTTATTGAGCGTAATCAGAATTTGCTTATAGGTGCTGTTGCCGTTATAGTTCTTCTTATTGCAGGATATATAGGTTACACACGGTTTGTGATTGAACCGCGCGAGCAGGAAGCCCGCGCAGAAATGTTTACGGCGGAGCAGTATTTCGAGCAGGACAGTCTGCGTCTGGCACTCGAAGGAGATGGTATTAACCTTGGATTTCTGGATATCATTTCAGATTATCGAATGACCAAAACAGCAAACCTGGCAAGATATTATGCCGGAGTTTCATTGCTGAACCTGGGTGAATATGAAGAAGCAATTGAACACCTTGAAAAGTTCAGGAGACGCGACAAGATGCTCAGTGCTATGTCACTGGGTGCTATCGGTGATGCATATCTGCAACTTGAAGAAACTGAAAATGCCATCAGATATTACAAAAGAGCAGCTGACCATGAACCTAACCAGCTTACCACTCCTGCTTTTCTTATGAAGCTTGGAATGGTATACGAAATAGAAGGTGACTACGAAGGAGCGCTTGAAGCATATGAGAGAATTCGTGATGAATTCCCCGAAACCAACGAAGGCAGAAATGTTGAAAGATTCATAGCAAGGGTAAAAGCAGCACAGAAGTAGGTTAAGGTTGAGATTGAGTTTGAGTTTGGAAAGCAGATGCTTTAATTGTACCTGTTTAGTGTTTGGCAAATAACTGATAAAGAGAAGATGGCTGATAAAAAGAAAAATCTTTCTGAATATGATATCCATGCAGTGCCTGAGACAAAAGAGATGCGTTTCGGCATTGTTGTAGCTGAATGGAATGATGAAATTACCTTTGAACTTTGCCGGGGGGCTATTGATACTCTTAAGAAGCATGGTGTTAAAGATGATGACATCGACATTCATTATGTACCTGGAAGTTTTGAGTTACCCATGGGTGCGCAGCTTGTTGCTGAAACAAGGAAAGTAGATGCCATCATCTGCCTGGGATGTGTGATACAGGGAGAGACCAGGCACTTTGAATTTATATGTAATGCGGCAGCCGATGGCATTACCAATGTGGGCCTGAAAACCAATATTCCTGTTATTTTCGGAGTACTTACTCCTGACACCTGGCAACAGGCAAAAGACAGAGCAGGCGGAAAGCACGGAAACAAAGGCGATGAAGCTGCCATTTCTGCTATAAAGATGGTAGATTTGAGAAGAAAGTTGTAAGAATTTCTTACTCACAATAAAAATTTTAAAAAGCCTTGAAGAGATCATCTTCGGGCTTTTTGTACTTTTACCAAAGTATATTTTTTGATTTATTATGCAAAAGAAAGATCTGAGGATAGTATTTATGGGTACCCCTGAAATAGCAGTTGAATCGCTGAATGCTATTATTGAAAATGGCTACCAGGTAGTGGGAGTGGTTACAGCACCAGATAAACCTGCAGGCAGAGGCCGCAAAATCCAGTTTTCTGATGTTAAAAAATATGCATTGGAAAAAGGATTGAATTTGCTTCAACCTGATAATCTCAAAGCGCCCGAATTCATTAAATATCTTGCATCACTGATGCCAGATGTGCAAGTGGTTGTGGCATTTCGCATGCTTCCTGAAACTGTCTGGAGTTTACCCCATCTGGGAACTTTCAACCTGCATGCTTCCCTGTTACCCCAATACAGAGGTGCTGCACCCATTAACTGGGCTATTATTAACGGTGAAAACAAAACAGGTGTTACTACTTTTTTTCTGGATCGTAAAATAGATACCGGTAAAATCATCGATAAGCGGGAAATGGAAATAGAACCCAATGATACTGCGGGTAGTCTGCATGATAAACTCAAGCAACTCGGAGCAAAATTAGTAGTTGAAACACTTGACAGGATAAGGGAAGGCAATA
>CAYXIT010000211.1:2824-3251 GCA_964465275.1 uncultured Bacteroidales bacterium
TTCCGCGAAGATTGCCAGATCGATTGGGATAAAACATCCGGAGAGATAAGGAATCTCATTCGGGGATTAAATCCGGTTCCGGGCGCATTTACAGAATTGTGTGCAGGTAATAATGAATCCTTTATGATGAAGATATATGAAGCAGAAGCCATAGAAGAAAAACATCAATACCCCCCTGGAAAACTTCTCACCGATAACAAAAATTACATCAAAATAAGTACTGCCGATGGTTTTATAAATGTTAAAAGCATGCAGGCGGCCGGGAAGAGACGCATGAATACCCTGGATTTTCTGCGTGGATTTGATTTTTCGGAATGTAATTAGTCAAATGCGGAAGGAATAGATGTATTCCAAAACACCTGTAAACAAAGGGTTTTTAGCACAAGTTATTAACAATATCCCCCATTTTATCAACAAAATCAGTAGT
>CAYXIT010000212.1:0-3204 GCA_964465275.1 uncultured Bacteroidales bacterium
AGATAAAAGTGTGCTGAGTAATAGTCAAAACCATAAGGTTGACTGCCCCGGAAAAACTCCTCCCCGGGATCCTTTTCGGCCGTAACCCCGATGCTAAGATTGTTGTACCAGGAAAACCGGTATCGTGAATATAACCGGAAAGGACTTCCGGGATAGCGTGCGTTTGGATTTGCTTCAAGTTCTTCCGTATCAATGGGAGAGAAGCCCTTTTGTTCTTCAAACAATTGCTGATAGCGAAGAAAATACTGGCTATTTCCGCGTTCCAATATATCACTGATGTTGAAACGCCGCCCTTCTACAATTTCACTTACGGTTACAAAGGGTTGTATTTGCCTGATGGTTTGCAGGTCAAATCCATCAATTGCCTGCAGTTCCAGCATACTTATAAGATTACCAAATCGGTTACGATGTTCAATCAGGTTGTTGATCTGAATGTCATTGAGAAAAATAATTCTACGCAGATCTTCAGCACCAGCTGTATTCAGGTTCAGAGGGCGTTGTCTAAGTAACTCAAGTTCTTCAATCAGTTCTGTAGCATCAATTTCTTCATCGCTTTCTTCAATCAGGCTTTCAACCCTTTGATGAAAATCATCATCTTCAACGATCTGTTCCGGTGGTTGTACAGGGGGTGGTGTTTCTTGCTGCTGGCTGTATAACGGATTGTAAAGAAGCAATAATCCGCAGAAACCTGAAGCAAGATAAAACTTGATTAAGTTGTTTTTTTGAAACTGGTGCAACATAAGTCTTCATTATTTAAAATGGTAAATAAAACTCAGTTGCGGTGAATAACCCAAAATATGGTGGAAAGATGTGGCAACATCAATATTCAAATTTCCCAGTTCCAGGCCAAAACCAAAAGCATTGGTGGTTGGGTTGGTGCCTATACCACCCCTTATGTATAAAGGATCGGATATACGGTATTCAATACCGGTGCGGAAGACAGGGTTTAGGTTAACACTTTTTTCGGTCTCAACTACTACTATTGCTCTTTCGGAAAACTCATAGGAGAGTCCCGTGCGAAAAATGGTTGGTATCCTTTCATTTGCAAAATCTGCAATTTTTGCCCGGGTAGGATTAAACAGATGCACTCCAATGCTTAATTCAGGAAGAATATGAAATATGGCGCCCAGTTCAAACGTCAGATTTCCTTTGCTTCCATAATCTTCAGCAATATTGGTATGATGATAATTGAGCTGAACTCCTGCAGAAAAACGCTCACCAAACTCTCTTGCATAGGCAAGTCCTATTTTGCTTTCATTGTAGAGTTCAAATCCGAAATAAGTGAAATTAAAACCCAGTACACCTGACTCTGTGGGGTATACAAATGCACCTGCCCCGAAACTCAGCTCCTGTATCAGAAATCGGTTTTCAAAATAAACCCCGGCTGCCATGTGTTGCATCCGGGCAAGACCGGCCTGGTTATGGCTGATGGCCCAGAAATCATAAAGAGTAACGGCTGCATTACCCATGCCAGCAGCCCTGCCCCCGAATGGATAATTGTCATTGGCCCCGTAAGATATTGAGGTAAGAATCGACAATGAAATAATCAGGGGAAAGGTATGCTTCATTGAGTAGAATTAAATTCAGAATTGATTAATACATACTGTAAAACAATGCATCAAGATCAGTGAGAAGATCAGGGTTTTGTTGTGCAAGATAATTTATGTATGCAGAACCTCCGGCATAAAAAACAGTACGACTATAGGGTATGGTAGTACCTACATTGTTTTTTGGAAGATTGAGGTGCTCACGCATTTTATTTTCAATCAGCAGGGCAAACCCCTCCTTCCATTCCTGCCACACCATATACTGATAGTCATCATCATTTAAAATGGATGCCAGATCAGATCTGAGTTCTTTTACAGTTTCATGATCATTATTGAGTGCAGCCTCCCGGAAAGCTGAGTAAGTTTTTATAAACCAGGCGTCATCATAGGGGAATGAATGGTTAATTTCCCACATGAAATCATTGGATTCTGCAGCTTTAACTGCCAGTGGAAGTTCTTCCCGAAGCTTTGGCTCAACAGTATTCCACTGGTGGCAATGAATGAATTCATGAAAAATTACCACATAACCTTCGGGGCTGTCAAATACATCTCCTGTGACAACGCAAGCACATGTATTGTCATAAAACTGTAACGGGAATGCCGCCCTGACTCCTTTGGGAACCTTCATTTCTATTTCTTCGTATGCTACTATCCTGTAATCTGTTTTCGTTTTGTTAAGGTCAAACACATAAAAAAAACCGTCTTCGGCAATGGCAATCGGGTAAAGCCCTTTTACAAAAGGGTGAACTCCTTCAAGCGAGTCGCGGTATTCGAAAACCCTTACCAGTTGTTTGTGGTACGAAAGAGCAACACGATCGGGAGTTTGCGCAGGGCTTCCGGCCAATTGACCCATAAAAACCATGGCGAGAAAAAAGAGCTTGATACCGCTTAATTTTGCAACACGGCGCTCGTGATCAGCAGTTAGTTCAGCAGAAAACACCGGTTCATTTATTTTATCTGTATGGTTCTTTTCTTTTATCATAAGCAGTTATCTATTCAAATCTAATAAAAATTCGGAAAATAACCAGCATTTAATAGTTAAAATTACTTGTTAGGTATATTCGGATTTCTATGCAAAGGGCCTCTGATAGTCGTACAACTGTATATATTGATTTCCGAAAATAAAAGAACTTCTTACCTTTGCCTTTATTAAAAATGACACTAAAAATAAATAATGGAAAACTACTTTTCATCAAAAGATAAAAAGATAGGAATTCTCGGTGGAGGTCAACTGGGGAAAATGCTTCTTGATGTAACCCGGCGTTATGATCTATATACCAAGGTTCTCGATCCGTCTGCTGATGCTCCCTGTTCAGTGGGCAGCAAGGAGTTTGTGCAGGGGAGTTTCAATGATTATGATACAGTGATGAAGTTCGGACAGGATTGTGATATCATTACCATTGAAATTGAGAATGTAAATACACAGGCCATGAAAGATCTCCGGGACATGGGCAAGAAAGTATTTCCGCAGTCCGAGATCGTTGAGCTGATTAAGAACAAGGTGCAGCAGAAGCAGTTTTACCAGGAACATGAGGTTCCCACTGCTCCATGGTTTGGGTTTAAGAATAAGGCTGAAATGTTGCGCAGGATTGAGAAAAATTCAACCCAGTTACCATTTGTCTGGAAAGCAGCTGTTGGCGGGTATGATGGTCGGGGA
>CAYXIT010000213.1:0-3191 GCA_964465275.1 uncultured Bacteroidales bacterium
ACGACAGACCTATGTATTACGCCGGTTATGGAAGTGGCGGGCATGCTTTTATTATTGACGGATATCAAAACACCAACCATTATCATCTCAATTGGGGATGGGGTGGTTACCATGATGGATATTTTTATCTGAGTGCACTCAATCCCGGTGGCATGAACTTTACCGATAATCAGCAAGCCATTGTAGGACTCATCCCCAAAGGATCATTTACAGGGCTGGATGTATCGTCTTCGGCAGAATTAGCCTGCGGAACACCAATGGCAGCAGATATTTCAACCGGAACAGATTATGTAAACTACTATAAAAACACATGGCCCACAGCCGTTGGCAAAGAGCTGGTTTATCATTTTACCACTACCATACCGGGAAGGGTAAGAATTAAAATTTCAGATAATTCGGGCGGAGATGTAAATATTTTCCTGTTAAGTCATCCACATCAGGACTCATTGATTACTTATGGCACCAACGGATTCATCAGGGACAACATGGAACCGGGCACGTATTACCTTGCAGTGGAAGGTGTTAACGGCGCGGAGCCTGAGTTTACCATCGAATTGATCTGTACTACGGCTGATGCCGACCTTATTATTGAGAATATGCAGTCTTCGCACCAGTTTATAGAATCAGAAACACCGAATGTTACGTTTAGCTCTAAAGTAAAAAATATAGGAAGTACAGCAGCAGATGCATTCTCCATAGAATACTTTTTATCAGAAAATGATCAGTTCGATTTTGGAACCGATTTATTCCTGGGAAGTGATATCGTATCAGCATTAAATCCGGGTGAACATAAGGATATCTCCACAACTCTGAATATGCCATCCGGCCTTAGCCCCGGAAACTACCATATTGTTTTTACGGTTGACAGGGAGAATGAAATACCTGAATCGGATTCTGATAATTTTGGGTTTTTAATGATCATTGTGCCCGATGAGGGTGAACTGGATTGTTCTTCAGCCATTGCACTTGAAGATGGTGTATGGCATTGGGGAAATACACTTGATGACGGTGTAAACAATATTGAAGATTACTGGAGTGGGACCAATATGACCGGCCCCGAAGTAATTCATTCATTTATTTCACCCTACAGCGGTATGGCTAATGTTACCTATGTAAAAAAATCGCCCGGAAGAATGCCGGCATTTCTATTACCGCTTTGCAACGAATTTACCTATGAATCCAGTTTCTGGATGCAACAGATATACGATACCATAGTTAGTCATGAAGTGCATATTTACGCAGGTGTGGAATATTTTATCGTTGTGGATGGAGAAAATGGAGCACACGGCGATTATGGTATTCGTATTGATTTTCCGGAGCAATGTCCGCAACTTGTTATCGAGCATTCCGGGACAACCCAGTTGTGTGAAGGAGAAAATTTACCGAGCCTTGGGACATCCTACGGATATAGCAATTATAAATGGTATAAAGATGGGACCATCATACCCGGCCAGACAAGTTCCTGGTTCAGCCCTGAAGCTACAGGGACCTATCATGTGGAAGTGGATGAGAACGGATGCACCGGTATATCTGAATCTCTTACCATTGCCATGGACTTTTATCCGGACACAGCCCACATTGTAAGTAATGGGCCAACAGAATTTTGTTTCGGTGAAAGTGTCGAACTCCAGATTGAAGCGTCTGTTCCTTATGATATCAACTGGGTCCGAAATGGTGAACCCATTGAAGGAGAAAATTCTGATTCTTTTATGGCAACAGAATCCGGAATTTACTCTTTAAAAATATCAAACGGAGCTTGCAGCATTGATTCGCAAAATACGATTGAAGTAATTACAAATCAGTTACCGGCAAATATTGGCGAGCCTCTACCCTTCCCTACCGAAAATATTGAATTTTACTACACATTCGATAATGATAACTCAGATAAAAGCGGAAACAATTATTCTTTCATTTGCTGGGACTTTCAACCCGCCAACGACAGGCATGATAACTTCTGGCAGGCAAGATATTTCACCCCCGGTGAGATAAGGGGATACTCTTCTCACCGTTACGATATTCCCGAAGAGTTTACATTAACTCTATGGTTTAAAACCACAACAAATGAAGGCGGATTTATGGCCGGATTTGTCAACAATCCCTGGAACGCCAGTGCTGCAGATGCATTCCTATATATGTCAAACGATGGAAGAATTCATTTCTACCTCAGCAATAACGGTATTCCAGCGGAGTTAAGCAGCAACATCTCTTATAATGATGGTCAATGGCACAGTGTTTTAATTCAACATGACGGAGGAATGTTGATGGATATCAATGAAGGAGAAGAGATTCTGGAAAATACAAATGATATTGCAAAAGCAAACTTCATGGGATATTGGAATTTTGCCGGGGCCAATTTACCGGCAAACGTTTCAAGTATGCCTGCTTCTCATTATTTCGATGGATATCTTGACGAGCTTTTATGTGTTAATGAAGCCATACCGTTTTTAAACCAATACAATGATACACCCAAACTCCTGCATCTGGAAATGCAAACCACCGGCACAGTCTGCGACAGCGAACATGTAACATTCCAGATCTATCCATCTCAATATGGCATTGAATATAAAGTTTGGAATAATACGTCTTCTGAATGGTATCCCCCGTTTGCTTCGGGAAATGGTGAATCAATTATCATTGGCGGTGAAAACGCAATTACAGAAAGTACAGAATTCCTTATTTATGCCATTGACAATGAAACGGGCTGTGAAAATTTAATGGATATTGATTTCATGGTAGAAGTTCATCCGTCAGAAGAGCCCGAGATCCTTATTGTTTCAGATGCAACAGAAAATGTATGCGAAGGAACTGAAATTGTTTTTGACGCTCAGGTAAACGGCGCCGGAGAAAATCCCGGTTATCAGTGGTACCTGAATGATGTTCTTCAAACGGAAAACACAGCAACATTTAGTCTGGAAGTCACTGAAGGACCTGTGGAAGTGCATGCCGTGGTAATCAGTGATAATCCTTGTACTTTAAGTCCGGATGCAACATCCAATACCCTGCAGCATACTATTCATGCTTTACCCTTTCTATCCCTTGATGATGACCTGGAAATCTGTCAGGGAGAAGAAATCACCCTTACTGCCACATATGAAAATGGCATCCTGAGCTGGAATCATGACGTTGTAAACGGGGAACCTTTTATTCCTGAAGAAACCACAACTTATACCGCCACTGTGGATTCAGAATAT
>CAYXIT010000214.1:0-3152 GCA_964465275.1 uncultured Bacteroidales bacterium
AATTTTAGTTATATACCAAAAGATTATACGATACCATCTGATGTCGATTATTTCCATATTACCACCAACAATACAATTTATGGTACTGAGATTAAAGAAGATTTTGAATCACCTGTAACATTGGTTGCCGATATGTCCTCAGATATTTTCAGCCGCCCGGTTGATGTTTCAAAATATGGAATTATTTACGGGGGAGCGCAAAAGAACCTTGGCCCTGCAGGTGCCACATTTATAATCATTCGCGAAGATATTCTTGGTAAAGTGGATAGAGCAATTCCTACAATGCTGAATTATCAAACACACATCGACAGTGGCTCAATGTTTAATACTCCACCATGTTTGCCTATTTATACCATCATGGAAACATTGCGTTGGCTTAAGAAACTGGGCGGTGTTAAAAAGATGCAGGAACTTAATGAAGCAAAAGCCAGAATCCTTTATGATGAGATTGATCGTAATGAACTCTTCAAAGGTACCGCAGAAAAAGAATCCCGTTCGCTCATGAATATCTGTTTTGTCATGAATGATAATTATCAGGAACTTGAACAGGAGTTTCTCTCTTTTGCATCATCACTTGGCATGGTTGGTCTTAAAGGACACCGTTCTGTAGGCGGTTTCCGCGCTTCCACTTACAATGCGTTGCCTATTGAAAGTGTAAAAGCTTTGGTTGAAGCCATGCAGGAATTTGAGAAAAAATTCAAAAAATAAAAAGATATTTTTAAGCGGAAGCAAGTAAGAAATCTTTACCTGGCTGGTAAAACAATTGCTACCGGTAAATAACCTTATACATACCATGATGCCAGTTTTAAAGCATTATGGCTTAGGTTTTAACCTTAATAATTAAACTTATGAAAAAAATACTGATTGCTACCGAAAAACCCTTTGCACCTGTTGCAGTAGAAGGAATTAAAAATGTGTTTGATGAAGCAGATTACGTAGTTTCAATGCTTGAAAAATATACCGATCCGGGCGAGCTGCTCAAAGCGGTTGCCGATGTTGACGGAATGATTATTCGCAGTGATAAAGTTACTGCAGACGTTTTGAATGCTGCCGCAAATCTTAAAATTGTGGTAAGAGCCGGAGCAGGATATGATAATGTGGATATTGAAGCTTGTAGCACTAAAGGTGTGGTGGCAATGAATACGCCGGGGCAAAATTCAAATGCTGTAGCTGAACTCGCATTTGGTATGATGCTTTACAACTTGCGGAATGCTTTTAATGGGACGTCAGGAACCGAACTGCGAGATAAAAAAATTGGAATTCATGCCTATGGCAATGTCGGAAAATTTGTAGCAGGAATTGCAAAAGGATTTGGAATGCACGTGTATGCTCACGATCCTTTTCTTAAAAGAGAAGAAATTGAAAAGGATGGAATAATAGCTGTTAATACCGTTGAAAAACTTTATGAAACGTGCCAGTACATTTCCTTACATATACCCGCCAACGAAAAAACCAAAAAATCCATTGGATACGATTTGCTTAAAGCAATGCCTAAAGGTGGTACTTTGGTAAATACTGCACGGAAAGAAGTTATTGATGAAGAAGGTTTACTGAAAATAATGGCGGAAAGAGACGACATTAAATATTTGTCTGATCTGGCTCCTGATTGTAAAGATGAAATGCTTGAAAAGTATGCCGGCAGAGTAGTGTTCACTGCAAAAAAAATGGGTGCCCAAACATCCGAAGCCAATATTAATGCAGGGCTGGCCGCTGCAAAGCAAATTGTAAACTTCTTTGAAAAAGGAGATAAGACCTTTCAGGTAAATAAGTAACAGGAAAAGATTGATTTTTTAGAAAATTTAAACCAATTATCCATGGCAATTTTAAAACCGTTCAGGGGATTAAGGCCCCCAAAAGAAATTGTAAAAGATCTGGCATCAAGACCGTATGATGTATTGAACTCAAAAGAGGCACGCAAAGAAGCAGAAGGGAATCCTTACAGTTTCCTAAGGGTTGTAAAACCCGAGATTGAACTCCCTGAAGATACAAATCTGTATTCTCAGCAGGTGTATGACAAGGCCCTTGAAAATTTTAATAAATTTCAACAGAATGGCTGGTTGAAGCAGGATGATGCACCCAACTTTTATGTATACGCCCAAACATGGGGTGAAAAAACACAGTATGGTATTGTTGGTTGTGCAGGAGTGGAAGATTATTTGAATGAAATCATCAAAAAGCATGAACTTACAAGGCCTGACAAAGAGGAGGACCGCATGAAACATGTACGCGTTGTTAATGCCAATGCTGAGCCGGTTTTCTTTTCCTATCCTGCAGTTCCTGAAATTGATAATATTGTTACAGAAGTTACAGCGAATACATCTCCGGAGTACGATTTTATTGCCGATGACGGATTCGGGCATAAGTTTTGGGTAATCGACAATAGAGAAACGGTTGAGAAGCTGGAGAGGTTTTTTGCAGGTGTGCCTGCTTTTTATGTAGCCGATGGCCACCATCGTACAGCTGCTGCTGCCCTTGTAGGCAATGAAAAGAAAAAACAGAACCCAAACCATACCGGAAACGAAGAATATAACTTTTTTATGGCGGTTCTTTTCCCCGATAACCAGCTTACAATTATCGATTATAACAGAGTTGTAAAGGATCTGAACGGATTATCAAAAGAAGAGTTCCTGGAAAAGCTTGAAAAAGTTTTTGATATTACACCTAAAGGCAATACCGAATATAAACCTGACAGACTGCACAATTTCAGTATGTATTTGGATGGCGAATGGTATGAAATGCAGGCAAAACAAGACACATATGATGATAGTGATCCTATCGGAGTGCTTGATGTTACTATATTATCAAAACATGTACTCGACGAAATCCTGGGAATTAAAAATCTGAGAACCGATAAAAGAATTGACTTTGTTGGCGGAATCCGTGGTTTAGGAGAACTTAAGAAAAGAGTTGAAAGCGGCGAGATGGAAGTAGCATTTGCTCTTTATCCGGTTACCATGAAACAACTTATTGATATTGCAGATACAGGTAATATAATGCCACCAAAAACCACATGGTTTGAACCCAAACTTCGCAGCGGACTGGTTGTTCATAGTCTGAAAGGTTAAAATTTCTTTCAGACTTTTTATACCCTTTATATACATCCGGAAAATAACATCCGGAAAATAACATCCGGAAAATAACATCCGGAAAAT
>CAYXIT010000215.1:0-360 GCA_964465275.1 uncultured Bacteroidales bacterium
ATTATTTGTAAATCAAATGTAATTCATTTTACAATTGATTTTACTTTTTTGTAGAAAATTAAACTAAAAAAATAACCTCCTGTTTTGTGTTTTAAGTATTTGTATTTTAGATATTTGTGTTCGGTGGTAATTTCTGAAGGTCTATTCAAGATCATACTCCGATAGCAGCACCTTCCAGTCCATTCCTTCGGTATTTTCCAACACTGAAATTGAAATTTCCTGTTTTAGATTTTCAGGTAACTCACGGTTTATTCCGAAACCATAAAATTGCGGATTGTATGTAATATTGAGAACCCTGAAAATTTCAGGGTAAACGAAACACAAAATCTTTTTGCTCTTTTCTAATGCGGGGTTGCAGTT
>CAYXIT010000215.1:370-3092 GCA_964465275.1 uncultured Bacteroidales bacterium
TGACACTCCATATTTTCGAACTAATGAGGAGGGTTGGAATCATTTCTACTCAATAATGAGGGATGGCGATTTCGGTCTGACCATGCCAGCCTTTTCGGTTGAAACGGTGCCACTTTGAAAGATGCACAATTATACAAAAAATTTAATTCTCATTTTTTAAAATTCCTTTTCTCATCGATTCTCCTTTCAGATCAATCCTGTGCGATGAGTTTACAATACGGTCCAGGATGGCATCGGCAATTGTTCCTTCCCCGATGATGTCGTACCAAACCGAAACCGGAATCTGTGATACGATAATTGTGGATGCCTGGCTATACCTGTCGTCAATAATATCCATCAACACTTCCCGGCAGTGGTTATCCAGTGGTTGAAGCCCGAAGTCGTCGAGAATCAGCAAATTTGTTTTTTGCAGTTTTTTTAATTCTTTCAGGTAAGTACCATCTGTTTTTGAGAGCTTTAATCGTGTAAACAGACGGGCAGTGTTGGAGAAAAACACCTTTAATCCATTTAAACAAGCCTGGTGTCCCAGAGCCTGTGCCAGGTAACTTTTTCCCACGCCTGATGCGCCGGTGACTATAAGATTTTCTTTGCGCCGGATAAAATCGAGGGTTGCCAGGCGTGAGAACATGTTTTTGTCAAGGTTACGGGCAGGTGAAAAATCCACCTCTTCCACACTTGCCTTTTGCCGGAAAGCTGCTTGTTTTATAAGCCTTTGGGTTTTCTGGTTTTGCCTGCTTTCCCATTCGTGGTCGGTCAGCAGAGCCAGGTATTCATCCGGGGTGCAGTCCTCAGTTTTGTTATTTTTTACATGCTGCAGGTGCAGCTCGGCCATTGCGCCAATGCGCATCTGCCTTAGTTTTTCAACTGTCTGATTGTTGTTCATAAAAATCATTTTTAAATGTTAGTTATAAGCTCCGGGGCCGCGTATATTATCGTGCTCCGGGATATGTGATGTGTTTTCCTCTTCAGTAGTTATGGGTTCTTTATCCAGGTTATTTTTGAGAATATTGCTGATGCGTTTATAGGAACTGGTACCTGCATGTAAAGCCCTCTGACAGGCATCGTTCAGGCGGCTGGAGCCATACGCCTTGTGAAGTTGAATAATACCCATAGCCCGTTTATAGGCGGTTTCCGGGTAATCACATTCTTCAAGAACGTTATTTACAACTGCCAGAACGTTTTCTCCGTGCCTGGATGCCTTGTCTTTAAAATATCCCGGGCTCCAGTCAGAATAGGCTTTGTGGGTACTACTTAAATGGTCCTTGTTGGTATTGTAGCTCCCTGTTGCCGGGTTACGTTTGTGCAGGGCAATACGCTGCCGGTTGTAATATACCTCTATCATGGATTTGGTATAGTGGATAAGCGTGTGCTGCCCGATATACCGGTACGGGACACTGTAATAGCTTTTATCGGGTGAAAAATAAACATACCCGATTTTTTGCACTTTTGCCCTGCGGTAATCTTTAAGCTGGTAGGTTGTTTCGGGAAGTGGCTTTAAATAGCTGCGTTCTACCGACTGGAAAAGTTCCCTTCGACTTGCCTGCCTGCGTTGAAAAAGCAAATTATTATATCCTTCCAGCAGCTTTTTAATCTCGCGGTTTAAATCAGCAAGGGAGAAAAAAGTCATGTTTCGCAAAGGATAATAAATGCGCTGATAGGCAAGATGAACAGCATTCTCCACCAGGGCCTTGTCCTGCGGTGAGTAGCTGCGTGTGGGGTTGATGGCACATCCGTAATGACGGGCAAAATCTTTGAACGTGCGGTTTATCTCTGGTTCGTATTTACTTGCCCGGGTAACTGCCGATTTTAAATTGTCTGAAACAATAGCTTTGGGCACACCACCAAAGAATGAAAGGGCACGGGCAGTACAAGCAATAAGGTCTTCGCGTTTTTGGCTTAAACAGGCTGTAACATAGGTGTACTGGCTGTTGGGCAGGATAGCAACAAAAACTTCTACCGGGATAAGCTCCCCGGTTTCTTTATTGATAATGTGCAGTTTCTTACCCGCAAAATCAATATAAACCTCCTTACCCGCTTCATGCTCCAGTTTCATTGAACCTTCTGCTTTGCAGTACTTGCGGTTGTAATGCTCCATAAACTGGGTGTAACTGTAAGGATTGGAAACTTCCTGGCGGTATTCCAGGTAATGGTACCTGAAGGTGAAACCGGGATGATTGCGCTGCTGGTTGATACGGTCAAAGTAAACCATTAACTGGTTGTAGCGGTCATTTACAATCGTTGTATGGGCTGTAAAAAGCTCTTCCAGACTGCTACTGTCCATTGTTAACAACTCATCGGGGCTGTGGTCGCTGCCACTGATTTGTTTTATGTAACTGTTGACCGTATTGCGGGATATACCCAATAGCTGGCCAATCTGTCGGTTGCTAACGCCATCTTTGTGCAATGTAATAATTTGCTTTAAATCCATCGGATCAAGTTTATTTGCCATATCGCTAAAATTTTGCGCGATATAGCCTTATTTTCCTGATCTCTCAAAGTGGCACAAAACGAACCGTTCGTGTAACCGGCCCAACCCGCCCCGAATATCAAAATGCACGAGTGGCACAAATTGAACCGAAAAACCTTATGCCATCTTATTAAATAATGGCACAGTTTGGACCGAAATCACTGGCACAAACAACTCCGAAATCACTGGCACAAATCAAACCGAAATAGCCAAAAGCCATTTTAACACACAGGCACTGTCCCATCAAATATGTAT
>CAYXIT010000216.1:0-3055 GCA_964465275.1 uncultured Bacteroidales bacterium
GAATGGGAAAATAATCTCAATAGGTGATATTAATGAAGTAATTCAAAACTATATGGACTCAGGGCATTTGTCAGCCGCATATGTTCCTGATCCGCCCATGGAGGCAATCGATGTTGCCTTTAAGAGAATAAGTGTTCAAAGCAAAGATTTTAGTGAATGCACAGAGTTTACTGTGGATGATACCATTATAATTGAATTTGAATTTGTTATTAGAATAGAAAAGCATCCTTATTCGGTTTTTGTCATTATCAAGGATAAGTATGGATCACCGGTTTTTTCTGCTGAAAGAAAAATTGACAAAAATAATGTTAAGCTAAAAATTGAACCACGATTTTTAACCCGTGGATTTTATTCTTTACATACATTTATTCATATTCCAAAAGTGGAACAGATAGATGTGGCAAGAGATATATGTAATTTCTCTGTCTCAGATGCCACATCGTCGCTGGCCATTCATGGTTCATACGAATATGGAAATGTTTTTGGAAATTTCGAATGGGAATAATAAGTTTAATTTCCGGAGAATATAGTTTTTTAATGCTCTCTTGATGAACATAAAAACAGAAGAAATTGCCCAATGTATTTTTTGTAATCATTCCAACTTTGTTTTTTTTGACCAGGTTGATAAATGGAGATTGGATAAATGTAACAATTGTGGATATATATTCACCAATCCCCGACCCATAAGAGAAAATATTCATTTGTTTTATGAAAAGGAATATTTTAAAGACGAGCGTCATATTGAGAAGTTTTACAACTCCCATGGACAACCCATTATAAATACAGGTTACAGAAACAGGATTATAGATATTGAGAACAATACAGATTCCAGGGGAAGATTCCTGGAAATCGGTGCTGCATTCGGAGGGTTTTGTAAAACGATGAAAGACAGGGGGTGGAGTGTGGACGGGGTGGAGATTTCGGAAGATGCAGTCTTCATTGCCAGTAATGTTTTTGGAATTGATCTGTATTGCGGAACGATTGAAGACTTTCACCCGCAAAAAGATTATGATGCAATCGGTTTGTATCAAACCCTCGAGCATGTGTATGACCCTAAAGGACTTTTGGTGAAAGTATACCAAATATTAAATAAGGGTGGTATATTGGTCATTGAGGTTCCAAATGTAAGGTCTTTCGATTTGTTAATCAGCAAAGAAAGGAGAAGACTTTCCTATGACCTGCCAAGACATCTTTCACATTTTACTCCGGCTTTCTTAAGAAAAGTGTTGAAGGATATCGGATTTAGTGTTGTTGAAACCGATCTTTATTATCCAAAGTTTATTTTGA
Source organism: uncultured Bacteroidales bacterium (assembly GCA_964465275.1). Taxonomy (GTDB): domain Bacteria; phylum Bacteroidota; class Bacteroidia; order Bacteroidales; family UBA7960; genus SKVR01. The sequence continues at coordinate 1,288 of CAYXIT010000216.1, forward strand.
GCCTGACCAAATTATTGGAGAAGAAAAAGGTAAATTTAAATAACCAAAGTGAGTTTATTAGTGAGAAACAGAACGTTAATTATGATGCATATGCGCCTATGTCCAAAAAAGCTGAGACATATAAAACAAAAATGCTAAATCTAGTTTCGCGCGTTTTTCCCGGTTGGAGGTTTACGTTAATAGCCCGAAAAGTCTGATTATAAATTGAATCATTTTTTTATCCATTGAAAGTTAAAAGATATTTCGACCTGGCCCTGTTTTTCGCTCTTAATTTTGCGCTATTCGTTCTGTCGTGGTTTTTTATGAGATTGGTCAGAAAAACCGTGTCAGAGAAATATAATAGTGTCCTCTATCTTGAAAATTTTCCGACTGAAAATTCTGGTTTTCAGTATCGCGCAAATAGATGGGTGAAGCTACTATGCGAAAAGGGGATTAATGCTAAATTACTTACAATTGTAACAGAAAGAAAAAAATTTGAAGCTGAATATAACTCAATCTATCATGGTACTTTTTTTTTAAAGTCCTTGTTGAAAAGATTTAAACAGTGTCTTCAAGCCAGGAGTTTTCAGATCGTGATTGTAAGGCGAGAATTGTTGTTATATAATGATTATGGTAATTTATTCATGGAAAAATTCCTGTTAACCATCCACCCCAATGTTATCCTGGATTTCGATGATGATATTGCAGCATCTAAAGGCGAACCCCGAAAGGTTACATCCTGGTTTGGGCGGCTGATGCTGGAAAACGGAAATAAATTCAATGACAGTCTGCGTTTGTACAAGCGGTTTATTGTTGCCAGTAATTATCTGAAAGAGAAAGTGCTTTGCGAAAATCCCTCGGTTGATCCGAAAAATATATTAGTAATGCCCACCTGTGTCGATTACAACAGTTATGAACCTAAGGTTTACGATATGCAGAAAACGGTGATCACTTTTGGATGGATCGGGGGCAACCAAAACCTGCCCTATTTACAGGAAATCATTCCGGCAATGAATTATCTGGCAAGACAATACGCCATTGAGTTGCTGGTGATAAGCGGCAAAACTTTCGAGGCTGAAACAGACTTCCCATTGATCAACCGGCCCTGGAGTCTGGAAAAAGAAGTAGATGATCTTAAAACCGTTGATGTTGGTTTGATGCCTTTGCCCTTAAATGATCGCACGAAAGGAAAAGGTGGATTTAAACTGATACAGTATATGGGTCTGGGTATTGTGAGTGTAGCCTCGGCCATTACCATAAACAAGGAAATCATTGAAGATGGAGTGAATGGTTTTTTGGTTGAACCGGAACAGGACTGGGCGGAGGTACTGGAAAAAGTTATGCACCAAAGGGCAAAATTCCCTACTTTTGCTCAAAATGCCAGGGAGAAGATTATGAAGGGGTATACTTTTGAGGCAAATTTTGAAGCATATAAAGATTTCCTGAATTTTGAACAATAAGAATGTTTGTGTTTTAAGCCATGGGCCTGTCAGAGATGATGTCCGGGTTCAGAAAATCATCAATACTTTGGCCGGACACGGTTTTAATGTTTGGGTGTTTTATCCGGATGTGCCTAATAATGACAAGGAACAGATAGCCAATCTGAATAATATAGCTTTTGTTCCGGTAACCGGTAAAAACAATTTATACCGAAAAACCTTAAGACATTCATTATATTTCATTGAGTTTTCATATCTCTTTAAAACTGCAAATAGTTTTCAGGTCAATTTTTCTTATATATATGTCAATGACTTACCAGCTTTATTTGCCGGACGTTTAATTCAAAAAC
>CAYXIT010000217.1:0-3051 GCA_964465275.1 uncultured Bacteroidales bacterium
TTATTTATTTGTTCATGTTTTTAAATAATTAATCCATAACATATAAATATTTTATTTTTTTAACTTTTATGTAATACCTGTGATAAAATATAATTGAAAAATTTTAAATTTACTCTGCACATTCAATTAAAAAACAAATTTCGCCTATTTGGGTTAAACATTCTAAAACAGCCACCTGATCAAACAAATAATATTAAATTTGCATCACACCCAAAAGCCTTTGAAAACAACACATATGGAAAAGTTCTCATATCTTGGAAACGCTGATCCCCAGGCTATTGAATCATTATACAAGCAATATATTTCGGACCCGCAAAGTGTAAGCCCCGACTGGCAAAACTTTTTCCGTGGCTTTGAGTTTTCTCAAACCTATTATCCTGATTCAAATCATATTTCTGAAAAGGAAAGCCGCCTTTTCAGAAATGAATTCAAAGTAATTGACCTGATCAACGCTTATCGGCAGCGGGGCCACTTATTCACCAAAACAAATCCGGTGAGAACCCGCCGTCAGTATCGGCCTACCCTGGATCATCAGAATTTCGGACTAAGTGATGAAGACCTCAAACATGAATTTCAGGCTGGAAATGAAATCGGAATAGGTAAAACAAGTTTAAAAAAAATCATTGAGCATTTGCAACAAACCTACTGCCAGAGTGTAGGGGTTGAATACAAATATATACGCACACCTGAAATTGTTGAATGGTTGAAAACCAAAATGGAAAGCAGCCGTAATACTCCTGATTTTGATGCTGATACAAAGAAACAGATACTTAAAAAACTCACAGAGGCTGTAGGTTTTGAGCATTTTATCAGAAAAAGATTTCCCGGGCAAAAACGTTTTTCACTGGAAGGAGGAGAAACGCTAATACCTGCACTTGATGCAGTAATTGAACTGGGTGCAGAATCTGGTATAAAAGAATTTATTATTGGTATGGCGCATCGAGGAAGACTTAATGTACTCGCCAATATTTTACATAAGGCTTACAATAAAATTTTCAGCGAATTTGAAGGTATGGCTTACGAGGATGAAACCTTGCTGGGAGATGTTAAATATCATCTGGGCTGTACTTTGGAAACCGAAACTGCCCAGGGGAAAAAGATCAATGTAAATATTTCGCCCAATCCCAGTCACCTTGAAGCAGTAAATCCTGTTGTGGAAGGAATATCCAGGGCAAAAGCCGATCAGAAATATGACAGGGATCTTTTGCAGGTTGCCCCCATCCTTATACACGGAGATGCATCCATTGCAGGACAGGGTATTGTTTATGAAGTAATTCAGATGTCGCAATTGCCTGCTTACAAAACAGGCGGAACCATACACCTGGTAATTAATAATCAACTGGGTTTTACAACCAACTACCTGGATGGCAGAAGCAGTACCTACTGTACCGATGTGGCAAAAACAATTCAATCGCCTGTTTTTCATGTGAATGGCGATGATGTGGAAGCTGTTGTTTATACCATAAAACTGGCGATGCAATTCCGGCAAAAATTTCAGCGCGATGTCTTTTTTGATCTGCTTTCTTACAGGAAATACGGACACAACGAAAGTGATGAGCCCCGCTTTACACAACCTATTTTGTATAAAATAATTGAGAATCATCCCGATCCGGCTACTCTGTACATTGAAAAACTCATTCAGGAAGGAGTGATCAGCCATGATTATGCAAGAGGTTTACGCGATACCTTTAATGAAATACTTGATAAGGAACTTGACAAAGCCAAGAAAATTGAAAAGGGCAACATAGATCCTTTTCTTGAAAATACCTGGAAAGGTTTTCTTAAACCTGATGCCCTGGAAATCCATAATGGAGCTGATACGCGAATGGAAAAAGAAACCCTCCTGTTTCTGGGTAAAAAGATCACCGAACTGCCCGGTGATAAATCATTTTACAGAAAAACCATCCGGCTAATGGAAGGAAGGCGAAAAATGATTGAGGATGAAATTAAACTTGACTGGGCAATGGGAGAATTGCTTGCTTATGCCAGCCTTGTTTATGAAGGCACACACGTAAGAATTTCGGGGCAAGACGTTGTAAGAGGAACATTTTCACACAGGCATGCTGTACTCATAACAGAAGATACTGCCGAAGGTTATTCACCGCTGAATCATATATCTGAGAATCAGGCTCATTTTGAGATTTACAATTCACTATTGTCGGAATATGGAGTTGTGGGCTTTGAATACGGTTATGCGATGGCCAGCCCCCAAAGCCTGGTGATATGGGAAGCACAGTTTGGTGATTTTATTAATGGCGCACAAATCATTATTGACCAGTTTATCAGCAGCGCCGAAGAGAAGTGGAGGGTTATGAACGGTTTGGTAATGCTCCTGCCCCATGGATTTGAAGGACAGGGGCCTGAGCACTCCAGCGCACGCATGGAAAGATTTCTTTCTTCATGTGCTGAGAATAATATGCAGATAGTAAATTGTACTACTCCGGCAAATTTTTATCATGTTTTACGCAGGCAAATGAAGCGACATTACCGAAAACCCCTGGTAATTTTCAGCCCCAAGAGCTTGCTTCGTCATCCAAAATGTACTTCCACTCTTGATGATCTTGCCTATGGCAGTTTCCAACCTGTTATTGATGATAAGGATGCCAAACCTGAAGAAATTGATCGTGTTTTGATCTGTTCAGGAAAGGTATTTTACGAACTGAAAGAATATCAGGAGAACAAGAACCACAATGGCACGGCCATAATCAGACTTGAACAGTTATACCCTGTTCCTGAAAAAGAACTCAGAAAATTAAAAGAAAAATACAAAAACGCATCACGTTGGCTTTGGGTGCAGGAAGAACCTAAGAATATGGGTGCATGGTACTTTATCCAGGACTTTCTTGATTTTCTCAATCCCGGTGTTATTGCCCGGCCCCCCAGCGGCAGCCCCGCCAGTGGGTCAAGTAAATTTCATGCAATACAGCAGAATAAGATCATCGAAAAAGCTTTTGAAGATTGTAATTGTGAGAATGTATGCCGCGAATGCAAACAGCTTTGCATCAGCCACCTGAATCAATTCAATACGATGTAGAAATCTATTAATTAGGG
>CAYXIT010000218.1:0-2751 GCA_964465275.1 uncultured Bacteroidales bacterium
CCATTGAAAATCATGTTTATTGTAGATCACAACTTTCAATTCATCTGCTTTTTTATCCCAGTCACTTTCATTATCAATTATAGCAATTACTTCGTAACCGTATTGTTTAGCATATTTTTCTATTTCGTGCCCCATCTTACCATATCCCACGATGGCTATTTTCAAATTTTCTTTCATAGATTTCTGATTAAAAACGGAATGTCAGCCGAAGCCCTGCATAGGTATTCCTTGAATTTGCTGTTCCATGACAAGCAGGAATTATAGCAGGTTGAAGATTCATACCAAGTTCTTCGCTTACATCAAAATCCAAAAGATGTGCATCAACAGTGGCATCAAGAACATTAAGAATGTAAAGAGCTGCCCCTGTAATATACGCTATTTCAAGGAAGCGCCTGAATGTATTCATTCTGTTTCTTAATTGCTCAGATGTAATAAAATCCGGAAATTCACTAACAGTATTAGGATTGCCGTCAACACTGGCAAAGTATGATCTTCTGTAGCTCTGATAAAAATTATTGTTTAAGTTAACAGCATACCAAACACCGGTAAAACCAGCGTAAATAACAGGTATTTTCCAGTAACGCCCATTGTATGCCTGTCCGAGTCCGGGTAAAGCAACCGATAACATTGTAGCTTTAAGTGGCGAATGTTCTTCAGGTTTTTCTTCTACTTGTTCCTCCTGTACAATTTCCTGTTGGGTTCTATCGGGTCTTGGGGGAAGTGTATCTCTCAGTTGAAGTTCCGGTTGTTGAACTGATTCAGGTAGTTGAGGCAAAGTATCCTGCGAAGCTGGTGTACCTGCACCACGCCGGGGAGTTGGAATGGTATCATTTACCTGAAGAAAATTGTTGCCATAAACAGACTTCTCCGGGAATAACACCCCAAAAAACAAAAGAAAGCCCAATATAATTGAGCTTGTTGCTTTATAATCAAACAGTTGCCTGCACGAACAAGATGTTTTGTTTTTGGACATCAAAAAAATCTAATCCTGTTTATGAACAAGTTTAAGGATACGTTCCAGATCTTCTTCAGATGAAAAATTAATAACGATAGCACCTTTACCACCTGCACGTGTTTTAACCTGAACCCTGGAACCGTAAAAATCAGTAAGGGATTTTTGCAGATCAGCATATTTTTTACTATCAGAAGTTCCGGTTACTTTTTTATCAACGCTTTCTTTTTCAGTTTCGCGTGATTCGGCCAGATTTTTTACTATTTCTTCTACATCTCTTACCGAAAGTCCCTGGGCAATAATATCCTGAAATATTTCAAGCTGAGTTTGAACATCATCCAATGCTACCAATGCGCGAGCATGTCCCATACTAATCATTTCCTGTCTGAGACCGATCTGAATATCGCCGGGTAATTTCAGTAACCGCAAATGATTTGATATTGATGGCCTTGATTTACCAAGCCTTTCTGAAAGTACTTCCTGTGTAAGTTTATAATCTTCAATAAGCTGCTGATATCCGAGTGCAATTTCGATGGGGTTCAGATTTTCACGCTGAATATTCTCAACAATAGCCATTTCGCGCATCTGTTGATCATCGGCAGTACGAATATACGCAGGAATTTCTGTCAAATCCGCTAAGTGCGCTGCTTTGCATCTTCTTTCACCTGAAATGAGCTGAAATTTTCCATCCTCCATTTTTCGAATAGTAACAGGCTGAATTACACCTTGTTCTTTTATGGAAGCAGCCAGTTCCTGAAGGGATTCTTCATCAAAATCAGTACGAGGCTGAAAGGGATTGCTTTCAATAAGTTTAAGCGGAACATGAGCCACAGTACCCACAGCATGCAGATCTTTTTCAATATCATAACGGGGTTGTACTTCCGTTCCAGGAGTATCAAGCAAGGCACTAAGGCCCTTTCCCAATGCTCTTTTCTTAGCGTTCATTTTCTATTTTTATGTTTCTTTCCGATTCATCAATTCTGGTAAGTTGATTATTTTGAAGGATCTCCCTGCCCAGATTTAAATAATTGATTGCGCCTCTGCTTCGTGCGTCATGCATGATAATAGTTTCACCAAAGCTGGGTGCTTCACCCAATTTGGTATTACGCTGAATAATGGTATCAAAAACCAGATCCTGGAAATGACTTCTTACCTCTTCTACAACCTGATTTGACAAACGCAAACGGTTGTCGTACATAGTAAGTAAAATACCTTCTATTTCGAGTCCCAGATTCAGTCGCGACTGCACAATCTTAATTGTATTAAGCAGCTTACCAAGTCCTTCAAGTGCAAAATACTCACATTGAACAGGAATAATAACAGAATCGCTCGCAGTAAGAGCATTAACTGTTATCAGGCCGAGTGACGGTGAGCAATCAATAAGTACAAAATCGTAATCATTCTTTACCTTATCAATTACTTTCTTCATGACCATCTCGCGATTGGGCATATTGATCATTTCAATTTCGGCACCAACCAGGTCAATATGTGCAGGTATCAGATCAAGGTTTGGAGTGGATGTGTTGAGGAGAATATTGCCTGGATCAACATCATCAATAATACATTCATAAATGCTTGTTTTTATAACCTTTGGGTCAAAACCCACACCGGAGGTGGCATTTGCCTGAGGATCAGCATCTATAAGCAATGTTTTATACTCAAGAACAGCAAGGCTGGCAGCCAGATTAATAGCTGTTGTAGTTTTACCTACACCTCCTTTTTGATTAGCAATTGCAATAACTTTACTCATAGGTAACTGAATTATAGTGTTGATGGTTTTTCAGGTGCTAAATACTTGA
>CAYXIT010000219.1:0-2667 GCA_964465275.1 uncultured Bacteroidales bacterium
CGTTTAAATCCATTACTGCTTTTGCAGTATTTTCAATCACTTCACTTGCCAGAATTGACGGACCGGCACTAAAATTATGCTTTTTCATGTGTAAAAAATTTTAAGTTATAAATATCTTTTTTGACATGCATTTTATTTTCCATCTGCAATTCAATTGCAAATTAAAAACAATGTGCTGATTTTGAATTTATTAAAGTGTATATGGAATTGTATATATTTTAAATATTATTCAGTAAACAAACTTATCAATATTTCATAAGCTGGAAAATATTACAATATGAAATTGAATCAGTCAAAATTATAAAAAATTAACAGCAATTCTAAATCAATCATTAAAATATTTCAACAAATATCAGCAAAATGCAAAAAAATTATCATGTTTTTATGGGAAAAAATTTACAAATATTTTTCCTTTAAAAATTTATCAGAAAATTGATAAAAAATACGGAAATAATTCCTCCACAAAATAAATAGAATACGAGTTATTGCGAATCTAGGGGTAATGGACGTGTTGGTGGATTTCTTCGGGGATTTCTCATATCTATATCTTCAACAAAAATCCAATTACCATCAACAAAACGAAAGGCATCAAAAATATTCATTTCTGGTACATAAAACTGGTAGTGCCCTTTCAGGAAACTTTTAGTGGGAACCAGACGATCAAATATAATTACCTTCTCGGGATAGGAGTTTTCAGGAAATAAATAATCATCATATCTTATAGTCATTGAAACTTTTGAAGAGTATTCGAATATTATCCTGTGATGACTATTGTCTTCAAACTGAAAAACCTGTTTCCCGAACAGCGGCATTCCGGTTTCAGAAAAATGCAGGGGTTCAAGAATTCGTTTTCTGGTCATGGGGTTATCGGCTCTCCAACCGATTAATAAATAATAGTCTTGCTGATCATGGGTCCTGTGTATTAAGTCAGTGTAATAACTTCCATACCATTTTTCGTGTTCTAATGTCACAGATTGCAGATCACTGTTGTGTATTTCACTTTTCTGAAGGGTTATAAGTTTCTTCTCAGGATTAACAGGATTATTAAATTGAAAGAAACCAAAATATTCAAAGTTATCGTCTTGCAGGGGAACATACCAGGTTATAATACGAAAACTTTCATCCGGTGCTTTAAGAATTGATATTGTATTTAATGAATCAAAGCCATAATGAAAGGCTCCTTCCTGAAGCAGCACTTCTTTAAAATATCCGGCAAACTGTTCATTTGCCTGTTTACGTTCTGAATCAGAGTTACCGGCAGGAATACTTAGCGCGAGATGTCTAAGGCTATCCTCATACAAACGAAAATCCTGAATTGCCTGAGACATAACTAAGACAGGAAACAAAAACAAAATTTGAAAAAACAAGAAGATTGATTTTATCATCACTCTATGATTTATTGCAGTTAGAACTTCCTGTTCACTTTACAATGTAAAACTTACCTTTGCATATGTTATTGCAAAGTTATTCAACAAACTTGTATCCCGGAATAAAAAACCACATATATGCACCCACCCTTGGAAAAACGTATACACGCATTTATAGAACTTGGCCGTAAACTTAAGAAGATAACAATAACAGAAACCCATAATAATCTTTCTGTTGCGGAAAGAAATTTACTTAACGAGGTAGCGGTAAGTCACCTGAAAAATCCATGGTTTACCCCATATAATGTTATGAGCGCTCTGGCCGGACTTTCAGATATGCTTAAAGAGAACAAAATCAGAGCATGGATCGCAAAGTATAAGATAGATGATTTGGCTCCCCCTCTTACTATTGCAGTTATTATGGCAGGAAACCTTCCCATGGTTGGTTTTCATGATTTTATGTGTGTGCTTTTATCGGGTAATCATTTTTTGGGTAAGCTTTCAGGCCAGGATAAGGAATTACCTGTAAAAATAGCTGAACTTCTCATTGAAACAGAACCAGGTTTTAAACCTATGATTTCTTTTACAGATCAGAGAATCTCTGAATTTGATGCTGTAATTGCCACCGGAAATAATAATACATCAAGATATTTTGAATATTATTTTGGGAGATATCCACATATCATAAGAAGAAACCGCAACAGCATGGCAATACTTAGCGAAACAGAAAAGGAAAAAGACCTGGAGAAAATTTCAGATGATATTTTCCATTTTTTTGGAATGGGATGCAGAAGTGTTTCACTCTTACTTATTCATAAGGGTTTTGACATACAAAAACTGGCAGTATCATTAAAGAAATGGGAACATATAAAAGAACACCCGAAATATTTTAATAATTACGAGTACCAGAAAGCAGTTATGCTGGTCAATCAGATTGAACATATCGACACCGGTTTTTGCTTATTGCGGGAAAGTCAGTCAATGGCATCACCTTTATCTGTTATCAATTATATATGGTACGAAACCATAGATGAAGTTTTACATTATATAAACCGGCAAAGCGATAATATTCAATGTATAGTTGCCGGCGATAAACCGGATTTACATGGACATACAAAAGTTCAGCCGGGAACTGCCCAAAAACCCGGGCCATCAGACTATGCTGATGATATTGATACACTTGAGTTTTTGCTACAGTTAAAAAAAGAATAAAATACCTTGGTAGTCTATAAATCCAGTAATTTATAATAGTGAATTATTCTGCCATCCGAATCAACACCTTCCAAAAAAAAGTGAATTT
>CAYXIT010000220.1:0-2665 GCA_964465275.1 uncultured Bacteroidales bacterium
ACGAAAATATCAGGAACATGAAAACCGGAAAGGTAATTCCACATACTTTTAATTCAGGCGTAAAGATAAATGTGCAACGGGTGGAAAGAAGACCCTACCAGTTCCTTTACAAAGATGATATGGGATATAACTTTATGCATACCGAAACATACGAGCAGATCCCCATTCCTGAAGAGATAATAAAGGCACCTGCCCTTATGAAAGAAGGCCAGACTGTAGAAATTGTTTTTCATGCAGATACTGAAACTCCGCTGAGCTGCGAGTTACCTCCATTTGTAGAACTGGAAGTTACTTATGCCGAACCCGGCGTGAAAGGCGATACCGCCACCAATACACTTAAACCGGCAACTGTAGAAACCGGAGCCACAGTAAACGTACCACTCTTCATTGAACCGGGCGAAAAGATCAAGGTAGATACGCGTGATGGTTCTTACTCTGAACGTGTGAAATAATCTTTAACCCTAGTTTTTTACAATGAGATTAGAACCATCTCAATCCCTGCAGCAGATTGCAGACATGATAGATGCCGCTTTTGCGGGCAGCCCGGATTTTGAGATCACCGGCATAAATGAGATCCACAAGGTTGAACCCGGTGATCTTACTTTTGTAGATCATCCCAAGTATTACGATAAAGCACTTAAGTCAAAAGCAACTACTATTATCATCAACAAAGAAGTGGAATGCCCGGATGGTAAGGCACTGATCTTTTCTGACGATCCTTTCCGGGATTATGTTCATCTCACCAAACATTTTCGCCCTTTTGAACCCTCACAAAGTATGATCAGTTCTACTGCCATTATTGGTGAAGGAACAGTTTTGCAGCCGAATGTTTTTATAGGAAATCATGTTATTATTGGCAAGAATTGTATCATACACCCCAATGTTAGTATTTATGACCACAGTCAAATTGGTGATAATGTGATCGTCCATTCCGGAACGGTTATCGGCGCCGATGCTTTTTATTTCAAACGTCGCCCGGGATATTGGGACAAAATGGAATCATGCGGCCGAACTGTAATTGAGGATAATGCAGAGATTGGTGCATCCTGTACAATTGACAGGGGTGTAAGCGGCGATACTGTTATCGGTAAAGGAACAAAACTCGATAACCTTATTCAGATAGGACATGATACAATAATCGGGAAAAACTGTCTCTTTGCTGCACATGTTGGCATAGCCGGATGTGTAATTGTGGAAGATGATGTGATTTTATGGGGACAGGTAGGCGTGCAGAAAGATCTTACCATTGGAAAAGGTGCCGTAGTTTTAGGCCAATCGGGGATTTCAAAAAGCATTGCAGGTGGTAAAACCTACTTTGGATCACCTGTGCGCGAAGCCAGGGAAAAAATGAAAGAATTGGCACTGCTGAAAAAGCTTCCCGAAATAATTGGCAAACTCTGAAATTTCAAAAACCTGATATGATAAACCCCTGGATACTTTAACAGAATTCAGGGGTTTTCTCTGTTTATAATAAACTTTTAATATTCTGCTGAATCAGCAAACTCACCCGCATCATATTTCGAAGGACACTTTAACAGCAATTGAGAGGCCACAAAATTGTCATGATTATATGAACCAACCAGAACAATCTGATCAAGCTTTTCAAAATCCTGCGGTTTGCCACCAAAATACAGTACTTTACTCTCTACCCCATCACTATCAAACATATAGAAGGAGAATGTAAGTGTATTCTGTTCTATTTTTTCTTCAATAGGTTTATCTGGGTTTAACTCACCAATGATATGAAACTGCCTTCCGGGATAATCACGGGCTTCGGCAAAGCTGGCGTAAGTATCAGCATCATAAACCGTAGTAATAATGGCCGCTACAGCAATAACAACAAAGATAAGTGCGGCAATATGTGTTTTTTTCATTCTTATTCCCAAATTAATTTAACAACTAATCCCTACTTTCCTAATATCTTATTTTCTCACTTTCTTATTTTTCCATTTTTTCTTCAACACTTTCCCTTTCTGCCTCCATTTCCGATATTTTCTTCTCCACCTTGTTCAGTTTTCGTTCCAGTGTAAACAGAAAAAAGGCCAATCCTGTAAAAATAATGGCAAGCACCAGTGCTACAACAAATATTTTGTCCTGTATTTCCATTTCAATTTTCTGAGTTTAGATAATTAATTTTTTCTGATAATCTGTCAGTTCTTTCCACGATCGTATATATCCAGTAAGAGAATAATATCCACCCCAATATGGCAGGAAAAAATACTTTTCGCATAACAGGATCTAGGTCACCGGTTGCCAGGGCAGGATTTCCATCAACACCCGGATGAATAGATGGTCCTGAAATGCGCGGTAATATCATGATAAAAACAAACATAATTACAAAAGCGAAAATCTTATATACTGCTGCCAGTCGGGCCCTTTTTTCAGGATCATCAAGAGAGGCCCTAAGTATAAGATAAGCCAGGTAAACCAAAATTCCCACTGCTGCTCCATTGAGTTTAGGATCATTTAACCACCAGGTTCCCCAGGTGTTCTGCGCCCAGATCATACCGGTAATGATTCCAAGAATACCAAATACAAGTCCTGTTTTTACAGTAGCAAAAGCCATGCGGTCATATTTAAGATCGAAGCTGCGCAGATACATGAGACTGAAAAGAAAACCCAAAAACAGGATAAATATCATTGAGAACCACATCCCCACATGAAA
>CAYXIT010000221.1:0-753 GCA_964465275.1 uncultured Bacteroidales bacterium
TTATAGACCAAGGCATTCACAATCATAAACAAAATATAATACACTACTAATCAGTATATCCAATACTATAAGTAACATTTGTGAAATATACTAAGTATACATTTGTGGACAGTAATTTGGTTTACATTTGTCACTTTAGTCTCGTCTGTCACGGGTGAGCTTATTTACTATTGTAACATTTGCATTAAATAACAATGATAAACAAATGTAAAAACCACTACTCTATTTTAATGATTATGTTTTTGGTTGAATCCAAATTTAAATTTTATTATTTATTGATAGTCTAATACATCCTCTTTAAAAATTTGAATTCACACAGGTTGTAACAATTAGAATAAAATTATTATTTATATTCCAGCAAATCTCAGTCGGGAACTGGTATCTTGCTGAGATTTTGATAAAAAATCCTATACCGGGATAATATACAATTCCTTGGAAATATAAAAAGGAAAAATTCTGTGAAACATTCACTGATAATCTGAATATCAATAAAATACAAAGGAAATCCACTAAGTAAAAGAATATGATAAAAACAGCTTAAGGCTTGGGGAATATTATTTAATCAATAATGAGAAATACTGATTATAATTTTATAGCCTTAATGTTTTCGGAGCGATTTTTGAAATTAATCCTTATAATATAAATTCCTGAAGTAAGTGCATTAATATTTGCAAATGGTCTCACTTCATTTACGCCATAAAATACATTCAGGTCAGTAATAGACCATATCTTTTGGCCATTACTATTTATCAA
>CAYXIT010000221.1:763-2617 GCA_964465275.1 uncultured Bacteroidales bacterium
GATATTAACATTGATGCCCTGATGAAGATAACTTTGTATTTATCAAATCAATTGAAATAAATTCTTCATTCTCTTCTGCATAAAATCTTACAGCAGAATCTGGAATCAATGGATTGCTTATCAGATATGCCATTCTTGTACCTTCATACTTACCATCAAGGATATCAATGGCTTTGGCGAAATCTGGTATGCCATATCCGTAAAGTGTATCAGGTAACAGGTATCTGTCGGCACTTCTGATAATTGCATTGCGTATCTCATCATTACCGGCAGCAGGGTATTTCTGCCAAAGGCAGGCAGCCATTCCTGCTATAAGAGGTGATGAAAAGGAGGTACCATTTGCCTGACCCACGGAACCCATCATGTTAGCTACAGCAACACCCTGGGCTTGTGCCATTACATCAGGTTTTATTCTTCCATCGGCTGTAGGGCCCGATGAACTGAATGCTACCCTGAAACCCTCACTGTTTGTTCCCCCAACAGCCATTGACCCATGCGCATCTGCCGGTGAACCAACATAAATCCATGATTGTGAACCATAGTTTCCTGCGCTGTTAACAACCAGTAAACCTTTATTAAATGCCTTATTTGCAGCTTTTGCCACGATGGTCGTTTGTCCGTCAAGATCATCATAAAAATAATCCTGAATGGGGTTATCGAAACGAGTATAACCCAAAGATGAATTAATAATATCTGCTCCCACGCTATCAGCATATTCAGCACCTGCAAGCCAATTATATTCTTCAATACGAAATTCAGACGAAACATCTTCGGTACGTAAAAGCCAGTAAGAAGCGCCTAATGCAGAACCTGACAGATCGCCTGGCAAATAGCCTCCCATAACAGATAGCACATATGTACCGTGCGTATGGGTGTTAAAAATATTACTGCCGGGCTCAACAAAATCCTTGAAACCAAGAATTTTTCCATTATTCCACAAATAACTAAAAGCTTCGAGAGTATCTACTGCTCTGAAACCCGAATCAAAAACAGCAATTACTTTGCCTTCACCCCAATATCCAAGCCAATGCAGGGCCTGTCCGTTTACAATCGATATCTGATTTTCAGATGAACCATATTCAGGATAACCTGAATAATTATGACTGATTGAAAAAGGAAACTTATCAATGGCTTCATCCAGGAATGACATAAAAGACTGTTGCTGTTGAATGCCACTGCTATCAAACTTCAGATTTTTTTCCGGTACAGGTAAACGAGGTTTTACATCCTGCCATGATAAAATAAAATCAACTTCATTCAGATTTTCTAAATAATTCTTGCTGTTAATTTTAAGAAGTGCTCCATTCAGCCATCTGCTTGTATAGAAAACAGTTATTGATGTATCTGCAGCAAGGGTTTCAACATATAAAGGAGAAACAGGGAGGTCAAAATGGTCAAAAGGAATATTTTGCTTTTGACGACGCTCTATGGCGCGGATCGATAAAAACTCATGGGGACGGGCAAGAGAATATGGTGAATACTGCTTGTCAGTAAATTCTACCCAAACCATTACAGGTTCATTTCCTCTTAATAATAAGGAAAGTAATAAAAGCAGCAGTGATAAAGATAGTTTTCGATTCATGAAACTATGAAAGTCAGTGAACTATATTTAATCAAATATAAGAAAAATTAATTAAGTTCACCCTTACCATGTTCAGCAATGATATAGGTATAATCAACCCCTCTTACTATGGTTCCGTCAACTTCCTTGGTGAGCATTATATATTTTCTTTCTACCATTCCAATTCCCGGTACATATATTTCGTACTGAAGGTCTTCACCAATAAGAGTTATAAAATCTTTTTGCAGTACAGTAAGCGTGGAATCAAATAATATGTTACCAATCTCTTTTGG
>CAYXIT010000222.1:0-2529 GCA_964465275.1 uncultured Bacteroidales bacterium
ATGTCACAGCCATATCCTCCGCAGAGCACGCCACGCCCGCGAGTTGAGTTGCATCGCCGGCTGTTTTGAAAAAGAAAACATTCTCATCATCTGTGATAAATACTTTGCCGAAAAACTGATGGACTTTGACCTGGCGGCCAATAACGGTAACTGGCAGTGGGCGGCTGGGTGTGGCTGCGATGCGGCCCCTTACTTTCGAATCTTTAACCCATGGAGTCAGCAAAAAAAATATGATTCAAAAGCCCGCTACATTAAAAAATGGATACCCGAATTACATTCCGGAAAGTATCCTGAACCCATCGTGAACCATAAAGAAGCCAGGGAAAGATGCCTTAAGGTTTTTAAAAAAGCATTGAGTTGATAGCCCTTTGCGGCATATTGTTTTCAGTGATGATGATTAATGACCGTTTCAAAAAGTTCCGGGTCAAGAAATACGCCAAATTTCAACCGGTCAAGCCCTGAAACATGAGAAGGAAAAAACTTTTCAAACAGCTTTTGACCGTATATATCAGCAAACACACGACCAATGAACTCAGTACAGAAAAACTGTGTGGAATCTTCAAAACTAAAGGAGTAATCAAACGGAATCTTTTTGTCCAGATAATATTCTGCACGCTTTGATACTTCAAATGCTGACTGATTATGTTCTCTTTCCGGTTTAAACCTCATCACAATAATGGATCCGGGATGACTGTCCCTTACAAAAGTATTAAGTTGTACATCCTGTACACCATCGTAATCACTTATGGTTTGGGAGACCGAATGAATTACCTTTAACTCACCATTCTTATCTTTGGTAATGATTCCGGCGTGTGAAACAGAATAATCTTCTTTAAGAGTTTTGACAATGGTATTGCTGACAAATCCGTATCCGCGGCGCATGATAATATCGCCTGGCATCAGCAGTTTTTTTTCCTTTTCGGTAAGCTCATAGGGAGTAAAAGAATCACGTTTGGATGCGGGTCCGGAGCAACCTGATCCAAACGTGATACCGGTAAAAATAATCAACAGGAAAAATACTTTAGAAATTTTCATCAGAAGATTTATTTATCTCATTGTTCTGATGGAACTTGCATGAAATAACTTTAATATTTTTTGTGAGCTGCAGTGCTCATGCAAGTTTCATTCCTGTTTAAAAAAATTTTTGTCAGTGAAATACTATTCAAGTTCTTCCACGTCAACATCAACATCTACACTGTCTTCATCCCATTCCATATCCATATCCATATCTCCGAAAGGATTTTCTTTTTTCATATCAACAAGCCATTGCCCGTCTTGCTTAATCAATTGTACTTCGGCCATTTCGCCATCTTCATCAAAACGGCAAACAGCAGTATCTCCATCGATTTCACATTCTATATCTCCAATTTTCTCAGGCTCCAGCTCTTCATCCACCATTCCTTCGCCACCCAAAGATTCCAATGCCTCGAACATTTCCATCATTTGTTTGGTTGATTCGGTACCATACTCTGCAGCAAGGTCAAATTCACCTGCTATCAGGTGGTTCATAAATTTTTCAGTAACCTTATCGGGGCCATCGGTGGTTTCACAGGCTTGGAACATGAAAATTACTGCCAATGCAACGATCAATACTCTAATAGTTCTCATAGTGTTTTAATTTTTGTAAATACAGGTTCTTTTAAAAATGCTGTTAATAGCATTAACAAAAGTAAAGAATATGAATGTAATTTTTATCAATAAATACCCTTTTATTTTACGGTAGATTTCCACTGCACTATCAGTTCATTTAAAATCATTGCAGTGGCCCCCCATATGATATTCTCGCCATACACAAATGCCGGCGTGGAAATCAACTCTGCTCCCCTTACTGTGATATCAACATGGGTAAGAGATTCCGGTTTAAGGAAAAATGAGAAAGGTATTTCCACGATTTCAGCCACTTCAGTCGGATCTGGTTCAAACTCGCAAATACCCTGATAAATACCAACAAAAGGACTCACAAGAAAATTGCTGGGCGGAATATAAAGATCGCT
This sequence comes from uncultured Bacteroidales bacterium, assembly GCA_964465275.1. Classification (GTDB taxonomy): domain Bacteria; phylum Bacteroidota; class Bacteroidia; order Bacteroidales; family UBA7960; genus SKVR01. Next base: position 1,995 of record CAYXIT010000222.1, read on the forward strand.
AAGTTTGCCTGCAAATTTTACTTTCTCCGGGTAAATACCCACCTCTTCCCGGGCTTCTCTTAAAGCAGTATGATATAAACTTTTATCTGTTTTCTCCCATCTCCCGCCCGGGAAAGATATCTGTCCGCTGTGGACTCCCGCATAGTAAGGCCGACGGATAAACACCAGTTGAACAGTACCTTCCTTTCTATAAAACAAAATAAGTACACTGCTTTTTACGCCGTTATTACGTAACCCGGCATTCACAATATCCTTTTGCCTGTGTTTGGGAGCAATGTGGAGATGTGCTTTGACACCGGGCAGTCTTTTTTCAAAACAAAGCCTGAGATTTTTTTCAAGCGATTCAATAGATTTTGAATTTTGCACTTTATGATTATTCTTTATAAAACTCTCCCGAAATATTTTTCTGAAATCTAATCGTTTTTATTTCTGTTTTAAGCGAATTTTTCGGAAGAAAATTATTAAACTTGTACCTGATAATAATGACAGCACAAATCTATAAATAATTGTATGATGAAAAGATTTTTTATTCCTT
>CAYXIT010000223.1:0-2498 GCA_964465275.1 uncultured Bacteroidales bacterium
GTAAATTCCAATGAAGAAAATCTTACAAGTGAAATCATAAACTACGCACTGTCACAGAATTATCCCAATCCATTCAATACTTCAACAAATATCCGGTATGAAATTAGCAGCAGGCAATTCGTTTCTCTGAAAGTATATGACATTCTTGGTAACGAAATAGCCATTTTAGTTAACGAAGAAAAACCTCCTGGTCAGTATGAAATTGAGTTCAGTGCGGGTAGTCATTCTGGCGAAGTCCGGAATCTGGCGTCAGGAATATATCTCTATCAATTAAAAACCGGAAGTTTTCATCAAACAAAAACAATGGTATTAATAAAATAAGAGAAATATAAAATATAGGGGTTAGCATTTCTACTAAATAAAAAAGTCCCGCTTCAAAAGCGGGACTTTTGAAAAACCGGGTAAAAGATCTTTACGCTTTTTTTACATTAACAGCCTTTTGCCCCTTCTCATCCTCTGCCAGTTCAAATTCAACTTTATCATCATTGGCAATTTTGTCAATTAACCCCGAGTGGTGCACAAACACATCTTTTTCGGATTTGTCATCAACAATAAATCCGTAACCTTTTTTCTCATTGAAAAATTTAACAGTACCGGTTTCCATAATTCAAGTAATTAATTCATAAAAATTTATAAATAACAGTCAAAAATACAACTTTTTAAAACATATGGAAACTTTTTTAAAGAAAAGCGCGAAATCAGGTATAGAAAACCGGCAGGATAATTCCACGTATGTTTCTTGTGCAAGCAGAGAAAAGGTTTACGTTACGAAATTACCGCTGCCGGTTTCACAAAGTTAACTTAAAAATATTGAATCTCCTCAATCAATTGCATAGGATGATTGATCAGATGGGGGTTTTTGTCCAGATGAATAAGTCCAGAGATGGGTAGTTTTTTCACCATAAATTTGCTCTTATCGTCTTCATCAGTAAATTTCACCAGCAGCAACGAACCTATCTTAATGGTAAAGTTGGGTACATTTTCTGTTACTTCCATCAGATCATCGCGGGTACTTATTAGCTGTTCGTTAAGGCATTTCCCGCCATTAAAGCAATTTTGTATTTCATGAATGATACCGTACATTTCCTGTGTGGACATTTCGTCACGGGTGCGGGTCATAAGTTCTCTGTAGCCATGGCGGGTTTCTTCGTGGCTGTAAGCATTCAATCCCACGCTTTTGGTCAGTTTTAATACCACATTGTGGCAATTGGTATTATCACTTTCATTACGGGTATCAAACCAGGAAACGATAGGTATATACCTGTTTAACTTTCTGATCTTATAATCGGAATTGATTGAATTGAATGAAATATAATCGCTGAATGCGTTCTGTAAAATATAGATCTGATCCTTCAGTCTGAGAATTTCTTCATGATGTTTCTTTTCCAGCTTTTCTATGTGTTTCTCATAATAGCCGTAATATTGTTTCATGAATCGGTTCTGCGGACCCGCAGCCACCAGGCGCTGACCAATTTCTGTATCCAGGAACTGGTTAAAGTTCTCTATAAACTGGTCTGCAAGTTTTTCAGCCTGTTTATTATACTGGGTTTCATATTTCCAGGTGTTACGTGGATTGAGGATATAAGGGTCTACACCCTTTACTTCTTTCGGTATGCCTAAACCAAATGGAGCAATTTCTTCTACTTCAACATTATCAAGCGAACCATCCAGTATAGCTGAAATAATATTGCGTGTTGATTCCAGGTCAATTCTGCTGCCCACTCCGTAGGGTCCACCAATCCATCCGGTATTAACAAGGTAGGCAGTGGCACCATGTTTTTTCATTTTATCGGCCAGTTGCTGCGCATATACTGTTGGATGTAGCAACAGAAAAGCAGCGCCAAATGCCGATGAAAAAGTGGGTAAAGGTTCTTTTACGCCTCGCTCGGTACCTGCAAGTTTACTGGTATATCCGCTAAGGAAGTAATACATGGCTTGCTCGCGGGTAAGCCTTGAAACCGGGGGGAAAACTCCAAATGCATCGGCCGTTAGGAAAATGATCTTTTTAGGATGGGTTCCTTTACTTACCGGTTTTACAATGTTGTTGATATGGTAAATAGGGTAGGAAACCCTTGTGTTTTCTGTTTTACTGGTATCGTAAAAGTTGATTTCACCATTATCAGGATTATATACCACGTTTTCAAGCAAAGCGTCTCGCCTGATGGCATTGAAGATGTCGGGTTCTTTTTCTTTGCTCAGGTTTACGCATTTGGCGTAGCAACCCCCTTCCAGGTTGAAAATTCCTTCATCATCCCAGCCATGCTCATCGTCGCCGATAAGATAGCGTTCGGGATCAGCTGAAAGGGTAGTTTTGCCCGTGCCCGAGAGTCCGAAAAAGATAGCTGTATCGCCGTTTTTGCCCATATTGGCCGAACAGTGCATCGATGCCATACCTTCCAGTGGCAGGTAATAATTCATAATAGAGAAAAATCCTTTTTTGATTTCCCCGCCATACCATGTGCCACCTACCAGTGATAATTTCTCTTTCAGGTTAAAGG
>CAYXIT010000224.1:0-1913 GCA_964465275.1 uncultured Bacteroidales bacterium
TGGTACATGTCCAATTTTAATTAAAAAATGAACATAATGAATAAAGCAGTTTTTGAAAGAAATACACCTCATAATCATTTACCATTATTACCTCTTAGTGTTGATGTGCTTGACAAAGAAGTTTTGATCAAGTGGGGACTGGCATCCAGGGCACTCGCGGAATTGAAAAAAAATATATTACGTCTACCTGATCCGTTCATGCTGGTCAATACCATTTCAATTCAGGAAGCAAAAACCTCAACTGAAATTGAGAATATTTTCACCACTAATGATGATTTGTACAAAGCCATTTCTGACAAAGTGAGAGAAGAGAATGCCGACCCGGCAACCAAAGAAGTTCTTAACTATCGTGAAGCACTTTGGGCAGGATATAAGGATATAGTAAACAGGGGCATGTTCAGCATTGACTCTATTGTGTCGATATATCAGAGGATTAAAAACACCCGACAGGGGTTGCGATCACCCCAGTCACAGGTTGTTATACGTAGAGGAGACAGTGAGTTTAAGCCGGGTGAGATCATTTATACCCCACCACGGGGCAAAGGGGTTGTGGAACAAAAGCTTAATAATCTGCTGGAATATCTCAACGGTGATCTTGGTGCCGGCGAAGATCCTCTTATCAAGATGGCAATCACCCATTACCAGTTTGAAGCGATCCATCCTTTCAATGATGGTAACGGCAGAAGTGGAAGGGTATTGAATCTTTTATATCTGGTTAAGACTGGTTTGTTGAGCCATCCTGTTTTATACATGAGTAAATATATAATTCGTAACAAAGCTGATTATTATCATTTACTTGCAGGTGTAACACAACGAAGCGAATGGAAGCCATGGCTTTTATTTATGCTCGATGCAGTAGAAAAAACTTCTGCTGATACCAATTACCTGATTGATGCCATCATCGATCAAATGACAGCCACCCATTTATATGCAAAAAGCGAAATTAAATGGTATACCAAAGAGGTAAATGAATTGATTTTCTCTCAACCTTACATCAAACCATCCGCCATTGGTAAAATCCTTGGTCGTACCAGTCGAACAACTATTACCAATTATATGCATGCACTGTCCGAAATGAATATTCTAACACCCGTTCAGGATGGTAAAGAGGTATTTTATTTAAACAATGATTTGGTAAGAATTCTGGAAGGATGATTTTGAGATGGGCTATGCAACAAACTATGGATTTGTTTTCATCACAAAGACATTAAATAATTTTTTTAGTGGCGGGGTCACTTTAAGTGGCCCCGTCACAGGATGGTCGGTTAGCGGAAATGCACTTTTTGCTCAGCAGATCATGGGTTTTACCAAAAAAGGCCCTGCAAACAGCAAGGCCTTCCTGGTAATGAATTAAATTATACGAATTAATCTCTCAGGATCATCATCCTGTTGCGGAATACCTGATCAGCGGCTTCTATTTCGAAGAAATACAATCCGTTACCAAGGAGTTGTCCGTCATTGCCGCGGCCATCCCACATAAATGTGTTTTTTCCTGCCGGGTAGGTTCTTTCATGAATAAGAACCCGGCGGCCATTGCTGTCGTATATTTTAAGACTGACATCGGCATCCCGGGGAAGTACAAATTCAATCTGGGTTTGAACTGAAAACGGATTGGGATATGCATACGCTGCAAAACCTGAAGGATATACCAGTTCTTCGGTTGATGTATCATCTTCACTCATAATAATAAACACCGTAATTTCTTCATCAATTACATCAAAAGTACCTGTTGTATCAAAATATCCGGTTAAAGATGCTGTATATTCGTAATTGCCCGGTTCAAGGACCAGGGTGGCAATGCCGCTCTCATCGGTTACGGCCGACATTTCGCGATAGTCAACCGTTAACGGAAAGAAATCCATAGTACTTTCTTTGTAAGAAGATACTACGGTACAAAGTAACATGGCATCACC
>CAYXIT010000224.1:1923-2486 GCA_964465275.1 uncultured Bacteroidales bacterium
TGGCAATGCCATTTTCATCGGTTACGGCTGACATTTTGCGGAAGTCAACCGTAATGAGTACATTTTCAAGGGGTACTGCCGGGTCATTATCATCGGTAACCACAAATGTTACCTCATACTCCTGGGTTTGTACTTTCAATCCGCCTGAATAGACACCCAGGAATCCGTTTCTGCCACCTGCAATTACTTCCACTGATCCATCACCTGTAATATCGGGTATATTACCAATGGCGTCCACGGGGGCAGCCGAAGGAACGGTTTCCAGTATCTCACCGTCACTTCCATCCAGGAAATACACATTGTTATTGTTGAAGAGTGTACCCACGGCTATATCGTTAATTCCATCGCCTGTAATATCGCGCAGAATGGTAACATTCCAGGATTGATCGGAGATGGGGGTTGTCCAGAGTAACTGTCCGTCTGCACCGGAAATAGCCACTGCATTGTGCACACTGGAATATGCAGGGATTATATCTTCGTATCCATCGCCATTCAGATCGCCTGCTTTCCAGAAATCAAGTATGAGTGAATTACCAAGTGATCCGCTGTAAACGACATTTCCG
>CAYXIT010000225.1:0-2477 GCA_964465275.1 uncultured Bacteroidales bacterium
TTCTATTCTCATTAGTCTTATTGCTTACATCTTGCGCTTTAAAGCCGATTACTTCTGATTACACTTTTATCAAAACTGATTTGTTCTCAATTCACTAGGTTTAAAAAATAAACCAGAGAAAATCTCCATGCCCGTCAGGTATGGAGATTTTTTCATAAGTCAATTGTTAAGCTGATTTTCAGAAAAAATAAAAACCTGTAAATAAGACCCTCACATTACCAACCGACTGAGTATTTCGAACAATTCCCATATTGTCGGGTGTACCGTAAGCTGCTACGGTATATTCAATTTCTGATGAAAACTGTACTTTGCCTGAAATGATTGAGAAAGAAGGGGCAATTCTATACAGGTAGTCAATATCGTGTCCGCGGCCATAATAATTACCTCCCACATTATCACTTGCACCAAAGTTTTTGGAGTAACCCAAAAAAATGCCTGCCTGTTTTGTTTTGCCATATAACACATTAGCCCAGGTCATGAGGTGGTTAAGAGGTGTATAAGTAATTTTTCCGTTAGCTGGATCTATATTGTTTTCGGCGTAGCCACCCATCATAAGATGTTCGCTTAAATTCTGACCAAAAACAGCTTTGGCTTTCACATCCCACAAATCCCACCGGTTTCTTATATAACCCAAAAGAGCAAACGTGCCCAATGTTTCGGCGGTTTTGTAGAGGCTGTCAGTAACCAATGCAGGGCGTAAAACTTTATAATCAAACCCTGCTCCGAATGTTGTTGATCCTGAATTTCTTATAAACTGTACATGGAAATTGGGTAAAGCACTCTGTCGTAAATAATCCGGAGTGGTTCCCTGAGGTCCGTCGCTGGCATTATCGCGTTGGGCGATTGCCGATATCAGAACCTGGTTTTTCCCGCTTTTGTATGTTACACTTACCTGTGGATTTCGGATAAAAGGCTGGAATGGGGCTCCGGTATTTAGTGAAATAACAGTAGGAACAGCACCAATGCCAAACATGGGATGCCACCACTGACCCAATAGGAGTTCCAGCTTTGGCCAGTCAAGTTTGAAATAAGCATGTCTTAATCTGAAACCATTGATGTCGGTATTGGTAACCCCTGAAAAATCTGCTTCAATCAAACCTGTTGTTTTTGCCCCAAAAGCATCTGGTCCGGATATTGTACCTGCAATCCTGCTGGTAATGGCAGAAAAATTGAAAACAGGATCACCGTAAATATCTTCCCCGTTAACATCCGGCTCAACATTTCTGGGAAAAAGCAAAAATAAATCTTCTCTGGCCGCGACCACTGACCGGCTATCGAACCAGTAATCGGTTTTTACAAAACCACTGATTCGAAAAGTTACAGGAGGTTCTTCCTGTCTTTTCGCTGGAGTGTCATCATCAGGTTCTTCCTCAGCCTTAGCTGCGAAAACCGCAAAAAATATTCCCAAAGCAAGGATGAGTAATGATTTGAAGCTAAAGTTTGTCATTTTTTGCAATATTGCTTAATAATGGATTTAATGCAAGCGAAACAAACATTCCGATGGTTCCTGCCTGCGGGCTTGGCATTCCGGTAAAATACAATATAAGGCAGGTTGCCAGCCCCACCACACCTGAGGTGATAGCACCTGTGCGGGTTGCCTTTTTATAAAGCAATCCCCAGATGAATGGTCCGAGAAAGAATGACCCCAAAGCTCCCCAGGATATACCCAGAATGGCAACTATATGATCGATTTCGGTGTAAGCAAGTAAGATGGAAAGGAAGATAAAAACTGCACTCATTATCCGCATGAGTGCAGTGAGTTTTTTATCTGATACATTTTTGTTGATAAAACCGCCGTAGAAGTCCTTCACCAGGGTTGAACTTGAAACCAGCACCAGTGCAGCAAGGGTCGACATGGATGCCGACAAAATGAGCAGCAGGATGATCACATTCAATGAGGCGGGCACCACCGTTAGCAGTAACTCGGGCATGATGATATCATAGAAAGGCGTGCCTGCCATATCGAAAGCAGCTGGATTGTTTTCCGGACTGAGAAATATTCTGGATGTTGAGCCAATAAAATAGGCAACCCCGCCAATGATAATGGCAAAAATGGTGGAAGCGACCATCCCTTTTTTTACTGTACGTTTGTCCTTGATTGCAAAGAACTTTTGCATAAGCTGTGGCATAGCGAAGGGTGCCATACTGGTAAGCAGCACAAGTGAAATTAGAGGCCACCATCCCGGAGGGCCAATTGCTTTGGTAAGATCCGGATTGATCTGTTGCAAATTATAAGTGATCTGCTGTAAACCGTTTCCGGCATTTAACGTGCTGAAAAACATAATAATAACACTTACTATCATGATCATTCCGAAGATCATATCAATGAGGGCCATGGATTTGTATCCGCCCATAACCATATAAACAGCGGTGAACAATCCCATGGCCACCAGGGCGTGCCAGTATTCTATTTCAAAATTTGATGTGAAAAGGTAGGACAGACCCATAAATACTGCTGCACTGTAAGGGATCATAAA
>CAYXIT010000226.1:0-559 GCA_964465275.1 uncultured Bacteroidales bacterium
TGAGAAATTTAATACCCCTGCTCTTGCTATAGCTGTTAATTCTATAGCCAAAATTGTTCTTATTTCATTAAGGCCCATGAAGAATAAATTAACACAATTACCTGATAAATCAATATTCCTTGCACATTACGATTTAGAAAACAAAGGTTCAATATTTTTTAAGGGTAAAAAGTGGATGAAAACAGATAACATGAATACTAATATCTGTTCAGGATTTGGATGGTTTGGAGAGATAAAAATTATCAATCAGAAATATAATGGAACTAGGTATTTATATTCGATCGGTAGTCATCAAAACGATGGATTTATTTTTCATGTTTATCTTACCAAAAATACCGAGATTGGATGTAAAGCATACATAAACAAAACATTAAAGATTTCTGCTGAAGTTTCTGATTTTCCCAAAAGTGATTGATATCCGCATCTGTCTCTAGTTTTGTGCTTCCAAAAACGTGGGGATGGCGAACGATAAGTTTCTCGATGATACCACCAAGACTTTCTTCTTTTTACGTTCTTTCAAAAAACGAGAGAGCTTGGCAACCGAGGTCGTTTTACCTGC
>CAYXIT010000226.1:569-1937 GCA_964465275.1 uncultured Bacteroidales bacterium
ATGGGAAATTAATATCCACTAATAAGCAGGCTTATATTAAATTAAATACCCACATAGACAAACACGTTATTGGTGGAGATTTGGCAGGAAATCGGACTGCATCCTTTTACATAAAAGAGTTAGCACTTTTAAAGGATGGATTGACTGATGCTACTATTTCCATGATGAATAAATACTTTGAAAGAAAGTATAAGATTTAACATCCTTGCCTAATAAATAGGACTCTGAGCGGTCTGCAAGACCCGGCAAATATACTTATTGAAAAAACCATAAACTTCATTTTATATGGCCAGAAAAAAATCACAAGCAGAATTTATCAAATGGTTTGGTCCTTTATTGGACGCACTCAGGGATTTAGGGGATTCAGGAAAACCAAAGGAAGTTTCCAATAAAATTGCTGAAAATTTAAAACTGGAAGACTCAGTTCTTGACGAAACGCTCAATTCAGGAATAAACAAATTTCACAATCAGGTTGCCTGGGCTCGTCAATATCTTGTCTGGGAAGGGTTGCTAGATTCTTCAAAGCATGGAACATGGAAATTGACAGAAAAAGGGAAACAGACCACCCTGAGTGAAGAAGAATCAAGAAAATTATTTCTGAAATGGGTTAAAATTCATACAAAAGCGCGAAAAGCTAAATCTGAAAAAACAATTATAGAAGAACAAGAAGGCACCAAACCCAAAGACTTTGAAACTGAAAGTGAAGCTGATTTACTAACTGTTTTACAAAACTTATCGCCTTCAGGTTTTGAGAAATTATGCAGAGAGTTACTACGTGAACATGGATTTGAAAATGTAGTAGTAACAGGAGGTTCTCATGATGGTGGTATTGACGGATACGGCATTCTTGAAATGAATCCATTCGTAAGTTTTAAGGTATTGTTTCAGGCAAAAAGATATAAAGGAGCAGTTTCCAGAGCGCAAGTTGGTGATTTCAGAAACGCCATGATAGGAAGAGCAGAAAAAGGAATCATTTTAACAACCGGTACTTTTTCTAATGAAGCAATTAAAGAAGCAAACCGGGAGGGTGCACCACAGGTTGAACTGGTTGACGGTGAAAAACTCATAAAAATGTTCGAAAAAGTAGAACTTGGATTAACACCAAAAACCGTTTACGAAATTGATTTTAATTATTTTAAGCGATTTATAGACTAAATCAAGATATACTTATACCATAAATCTTTCCCGCCATCCCAGGCGGGTTAGTTGTTTGGAAAGATAACAGGATGGGGTAAGCTCCCCTAAAAAAAGTACAGTTTAAAAGTCAACAAAAATTCCTTAAACTTGCACTCATGAAAAAATTACCAAATATCCGCCCCGGCGAGGTTTTACTTGAGGAGTTTCTCAATCCACTTGAGATATCAGCAT
>CAYXIT010000226.1:1947-2457 GCA_964465275.1 uncultured Bacteroidales bacterium
TGATTGATACTGTAAGAGATGGCATCGACAGCCACTAACGGCATATTACCCAAGGATGATGCCGCAAACGCGAATTTCTCAGATCATTAAGGGAAAAAGAAGAATTACTGCTGATACTGCGCTCCGGCTGGCATCGTATTTTGGGACAAGTGCAAAATTCTGGCTTGGCTTGCAGGATGATTATGATATTGAGGAAGAGCGGGAAAGAAAAGAGAAAATTTTAAACCAAATAAAGAAAAACGCAATACAACAAGCCCTATAATCGGTTGTTAATTCACTATGATATCTACCATACACACCCTCATCATCGGTTCCGGCCTTACCGGTCTCAGCACAGCACACTATCTGAAAAAGACAGGTATTCCTTTCCATGTCATTGAAAAGGAGAGCAGGCCGGGCGGAGTAATTCAAACGGTTACGGAGAATGGTTTTACCTATGAACTGGGACCCAATACAGGCGTAATAGGCAGCAGCGAAATTGCCGAACTGTTTGAAGATTTACAAGGACTT
>CAYXIT010000227.1:0-2419 GCA_964465275.1 uncultured Bacteroidales bacterium
TGTTCCCCGGCCTCCGCAGCCAATCAGGCCTGCTTTCAGCACCCTGCCATCGGGAGCTTTATCGATAAATCCGGGCAGGACAACTTTGGTTCTGTCGGTACTGCATGATTTAAGAATGAAGCCTGCTCCCAGTGCACCAGCGGCAGCAACTGTGGCAGCGCCTTTAATAAAATCGCGACGATTTGCTTGTTTGGATTCCATTGTGTTAAGTATTTAAAATGTTATCAATTATTTTCTGTTTCTTCGCCCGGCCATTCTAAAACAACCCTGAAGCCCACATCAAAAACATCAGAATACCACCATATACTCTTGGGAATCTGAGGGTCGGTGATCAACCATTCATCATGACGGGTATGGCTGCGGCTGGCTGAACGCACTTCGTAGGCATCACTTCTGAAAGAACCCCCTCGGATTACCTTTTCATTTCCTGCGGGTGGACCCTGCGGATTTATTATAACAACCTCTGCCGGATACATGGCGTACACATTTTCATCATAATAGTCAGAACAAAATTCCCATACATTTCCCAGCATATTCTTTAGTCCAAACGGATTGCGATTAACAACATCTGGTGTCTGGGTTCTTGCCATGCTGTTTTCTTCATACACTACATAAGTATTGATGGTTGTAGTATCTGGCCCCAACAAACGGTTTATAAATCTTTCCCGTGTAAATTCTTTCGGATTCCCTTCAAAGAAATAGGGAGTTTCGGTGCCGCCCCTTGCAGCAAATTCCCACTCGGCTTCTGTGGGTAAGCGATAGTTTTTACCGGTTTTCAGGCTGAGCCATTCGCAGAAAACGTTAGCTGCATGCCACGTCATGGTAATAGCGGGCCGATCGCCATATCCCCATCCCTGATCGGGGCTCCCCCACGGTGGGGTAGGACCGGATATACCGTCAACTAAAGCATCAGAGTCTGAGGATACGATAAATGCCCCCTGGTCCACACGTCCTTCCGACATGGTTTCCCTGAAAAAGGCCATGTACATATCCCAGCTTACCTGGATTTCTGACATAAAGAACGGACTTACTTCAACGGTTCTTTGAGGCCCTTCGTTATTTCTCAGGACTTCCAATGGTAAATTGTCCTCCGGGAATGGGTAACATATCAAAGGCTACCGATGTGCCGGGAACAGTTTCTGTAAATCTTTCAAATGCCAGGATTGCTGAAGGTTCGGTATAAATCTCAGCTTCTATATCCACAATCTTTTCCAAACCAAAATCAATGGTCTGCTGCGCATGTTCAGAGAAGTGACCCACATGCAAATGGCAGTTCAGGCAATTTAACTCATCTCGGTTGTTGTCATAATGTAAATGGGCATGCATCCCTTCTTCGGAAAGCTGAAGTGGAAAAAGATTCTGATGGCAACTGATGCAGGATTCCTCGTAGGTATGCTTTATGGCTGCCGAAAGTTGGCGTTTAGCCTCCCAGTTGATTTTGTCGGTGTCTTTGAATACCATTCCGTATACATCGCGTAAACCGGTTACAGCTTTTGCTGAAAAGTGATCAAAATTACCCGGGGGTGGCAAATGACATTCAACACAATGCACAACTATACCTGATTTGTTATCGTAATGGGTTGATAATCTCCAGTTTTCCTCGGCATGCGGATGCACATGGCAACTCATGCAAAACTCATCGGTAGATGTATAGTCCATTACTTTTGCCGATAGAATAATAAAAACAACTCCAATCAAAAAACCATAGAAGAGAATTACACTGTATCTCCTTTTTTTTGGGAAGAAAAGTTTTCTCATTTTGTGAAGTAAAATATGTGTGGGCTTATAGCCAGGTGTTCCTTTTGTTTATCCTTTTTCTCCTGATGTTGCTTAATTTTAATTCCCTGGTGATCATCTTCCAATGAATAACATTGAAATAAGAAAGTTGCAACAGGGGAGCACATTCTTTTACAAAGAAAAGGAAAAAAATAATTGGGTTGAAGAAATTGAGAAAGTTTATTAAGTTTCATGACTTTTTAATTTTCTGTTTGAATTATACTTTTCTGTTTATGTTTCCATTGCATTAGCTTTTCTGATTATGTATTGATCATCGACTATACATTTTGAATACCAGCATTGTTATTTTAACAAATTAAAGGAGATAGTAGGGTTTTTTCTTAAAAAACGGGGCTATAATGAAAAATATATTTATTTTGGCCCAACAATTATAAAATCATCTTTCATATGAAAAAGTCCTGCCTTTTTTTCTTGTTTTTTCTGGTAAGTACAAGTGTTATATCTCAGCGAATACCTTCGGGTGAATTGATTAGCCGGGGAATTGAGCTTTTTGGTGAAGGTAAGTTTGAAGAAGCAATCAATACTTACAAAATGGTTCATGAAAATGATTCCAACTACACACTGATGTTAGCTGAACTGGCCCTTGCTAAAATTCAGATAGAGCAATACGACAGTGCAATAT
>CAYXIT010000228.1:0-2223 GCA_964465275.1 uncultured Bacteroidales bacterium
AAGTTTTGTTTTTTCGAAAGGTTTTTTGTTCTTATGATTGGAGGCAAAACTACCATGATCCTGCGGATGCCAGTCTTGAGTAGCAACCACCAGGTCAAATTGATTTTTCAGGGAGTTCAGAACAGGTATAATCTTATCACCATTTTCAACCCCAAGGGCACCTCCTGGTAAAAAATCGTATTGTATGTCTACTAAAATTAAAGCATTCATGATACGTCTTCTGTATTATTTCGTAATATGATTATTTTAACTGTATTGTTTCAATAATTCATCACGTATACCCATAACCTTTTCACTTATACCTACTTTATAAATATGTGGAAAATTAAATCTTTGATGTTCTTCAGGAAGCAAATTCAGACGGGTTTTTAATCTTTCATTAATTTGCCTGGTACTTTCATGGTTTCGGGTTCTGGCACCATCTTTCATTACCGTATACAAGACTTCCTCACATTTAAAACCTTCAAGATTAAGTGATTTGTGTTTCTCAAATGGATGGATCATACGTTTTGCATCGAGTTCTTCTTTCATTACGACAGCATCGGCATAAAACAAACCATCCCTATCATAATATCTCAATATTTTTTTCTTCCCGGGCAAAGTAGTTTTTTGAAGATTGTCAGATATTTTCAGCACATTTCTGTCATTAACATGAGCCAGTTTATAAACTCCATCAAGCGCAGCTTCAGGTTTACCAGTTATAAGATTTGTTCCCACACCAAAAACATCAATGGGGGCCTTCTGTTCCAGTAAGCTTTTAATTACATATTCGTCAAGCTGATTAGAAACAATAATCTTTACATCAGTAAATCCATCATAATCAAGCATATCTCTGGCTTTTTTTGATAAATAGGCAAGGTCGCCACTATCAAGGCGAATACCTTTCAATCTATGGCCATCTTCTTCCATTTCTTTTGCTACTCTAATGGCATTGGGTATTCCCTGAAATAATGTATTGTAAGTATCTACCAGAAAAGTACTGTCATCGGGAAATGCTTTACTATAGGCACGAAAAGCTGATACTTCGTCACCAAAACTTTCAATAAAACTATGTGCCATAGTACCTGAAAACGGAATTTTATATTTTTTGGCGGCAAGCACATTGGACGTGCTGTCAAATCCACCAATGATGGCTGCTCTTGATGCCTGCATTGCACCAAAGGATTGGGCTCTGCGGAGTCCGAAATCGGTAAGTATGTGATTTCCTGCTGCAAATCTAATCCTGCTTGCTTTGGTAGCAATAAGTGATTGGAAATTTATAACATTTAGCAGCAAAGTTTCAATAAGTTGTGTTTCGATAAGAGTTCCTTCCACTCTCATAACCGGTTCAAAAGGAAATACTACATCACCTTCTCTGGCAGATATAATATTGCCCTGGAAACGAAAATTTTTAATGTACTCTAAAAATTTCTTGTCAAATCCGGATTCTGAGAGAAAATCAATGTCATCATCAGAGAACTTCAGGTTTTCTGTAAGATCAAGAAGATCCTCCAGCCCGGCAAAAACAACATAACCGCCTTTGAAAGGGATTTTCCGGAAGAAATAGTCGAATGATGCATGCTGGTTATGCATCCCTGTTTTGTAATAAGCCTGTGCCATTGTAAGCTGATACAGATCTGTGTACAATGGAGAAACCTTTTCAAAAATTTGCATTGGCTGTGGTTGAAATAAACAATTTAAAGATTTTTCAGAGCTCTGACATGTTCCTTATAGTCTCTTTCGGTCCAGATTACCATTCTTATTGTTTTTACACTTTTGAGCCCCGGCATTTGCTCATAAACAGCCTGGAGTGAAACAGGTGCTGCTTCTTCAACGGGATATCCAAATACTCCTGTTGAAACCGCAGGAAAAGCAATGCTTTCAATTTTGTATTTTTCACAAAGTTTCAGGGCATTGATATAACATTTGGCCAGGAGTTTATCATGTGGTATATCACGATCATAAACCGGTCCGAGCACATGCACCACATATTTATTGGGCAGGTTATAAGCTTTTGTAATGACTGCTTCTCCGGGTTTTATGGGCCCTTTCTTCATGGCTTCCTTTTCCATTTCAGGACCAGCTGCTTTATGTATAGCACCTGCCACACCCCCTCCGATCATGAGAAATGCATTGGCGGCATTGGCAATAGCGTCCATGTCGGGTTGCTGAACAATATCACCCTGAACCACCTCAAGGGTAGCATTTCCGTGTAATAGTTGTTCTTTTTTATCGATCAAGTGT
>CAYXIT010000229.1:0-2198 GCA_964465275.1 uncultured Bacteroidales bacterium
TAATCATTATGCAAAGGAAAAGTCCGGAGTATATGTTTTTCAGTTCGCAGGGAAAACTACTTCATCAGGAGGAAACCCTGGAAGTAAAAAAAAGAAAAAACCGCCTGGTAATTGGTATACCAAGGGAAATTGCACTACAGGAAAAGCGCGTAGCACTGGCTCCCGAAGCTGTCAACCTCCTTACACAAAACGGCCACAGGGTAATCATTGAAAAAGAAGCAGGTGTAAATGCCCATTTTTCTGATAGTGAGTACAGTGAGGCCGGTGCTGAGATCATTTATGAAACAGAAGAAGTATTTAAAGCAGATATTATTCTTAAAGTTGCCCCGCTCACCCCTGATGAGATTCAATTTATGCAACCCGGCCAAACACTCATGTCAACCATTACACTGCCGGTGCAGTCAGGATCATACTTCAAATCTCTCATGGCAAAGAAGATCAATGCAATTGCATTTGAACTGATAAAAGATAAAACAAAAACTTTTCCGCTGGTAAGAAGTATGAGTGAAATTGCCGGAAATACTGCCATACTCATTGCAGCTGAATACCTTTGCGACAACAAATTTGGCAAGGGACGTATGTTTGGGGGTTTTTCAGGTATTACACCTACCGAAGTAGTTATCCTTGGTGCCGGCACTGTTGGTGAATTTGCTGTAAGAGCTGCTATGGGGCTGGGTGCTATGGTTAAGGTGTTCGACAATTCAATTTATAAATTACGCAGGCTGCAAAACAATTTGAATACAAGAATATTTACCAGTATCATACAACCCAAGGTACTACTCAAAGCACTAAAAACTGCAGATGTTGTAATCGGAGCAATCCATTCACCCTGGGGAAGAACCCCGGTAGTAATAAACGAAGAAATGGTTGCACAGATGAAATATGGCTCTGTAATTATTGATGTAAGTATTGATCAGGGTGGATGTGTAGAAACATCAAAGGTTACAAATCATGCCGATCCGGTTTTTAAAAAACATGATGTAACCCATTATTGCGTACCCAATATTGCTTCGAAGGTACCACACACAGCATCCTATGCCTTCAGTAACTTTTTTGCCCCTGTTTTATTAAGCATCGGCGAGTATGGTGGAATAGTTAATTTACTTAAAAGTGATGCGGGAATACGGCATGGAGCATATCTTTTCAATGGCACTCTCACCAATCAATACATAGGGGATTATTACCAACTACCCTATCAGGATATTGAATTACTGATGGCCGCATTTCAATAACAATTTTTATTCCATGTAAAAACATAATCTAAAAACTAAAATATCACATGAAGAAAAGATATTACAATTCCATATTTCTTCTGATAATAGCAATTTTACCTGCGACTACCGGGGTTACATCTGAAAGATCATCAGAATTTCTCAAAAAAGAATTTAAAGGTCAAAATGGTGGTATATTACCTTACCGTATCCTTTACCCCCAAAATTATAACCCAGATAAGCAATATCCACTTCTTTTATTTTTACATGGTTCAGGAGAAAGGGGCAGTGACAATGAAAAACAGCTCATTCACGGATCATCCATGTTCCTGGAACCGGAAAACCGCAATAAATTTCCTGCTTTCGTTGTTTTTCCTCAATGTCCGGAAGATGAGTGGTGGATTCATTTCTCTCAGCGGCAGGCTTTAGATGAAAATCCGGATTTGCAGGAATCAGCCAGGTTTCCCGCATCAGAACCCATGAAACTGGTCCTAGAACTTATTGATGTGCTGATTTCAGAACTGAATGTTGATAACAACAGGCTTTATGCTATGGGCCTTTCTATGGGTGGTTACGGTACTTTTGACCTTATATCACGCCGGCCTGAAAAGTTTGCAGCTGCTGTGCCGATTTGTGGTGGTGGCAATCCGGGATTGGCTGAAAAATATGCTCCACATACTTCGCTTTGGGTTTTTCATGGTGAAGAGGACACAGTTGTACCCGCAGAACTCTCCAGAACTATGGTAAAAGCTATTGAAGAAGCCGGTGGCAATGTAAAATACACAGAATATAAAGGTGTTGGACACAACAGCTGGGATCCGGCTTTTGAAGAAGAAGATTTGCTACCATGGATATTTGATCAGGAAACAAGGAAATAAGAAATTATTGGGTTAAAAAAAAAAACAGCCCTGCGCACAGGGCTGTTTTTTTTTGTGACTTGGCTGGGGCTCGAACCCAGGACCCCATCCTTAAAAGGGATGTGCTCTA
>CAYXIT010000230.1:0-2171 GCA_964465275.1 uncultured Bacteroidales bacterium
TATTGTTAGTTATGAGTGGTTACGCAGCTACATTAAGCGATGAAGAAATATCTGGCATTTTGTTAATGAGAGAAGAAGAAAAATTAGCCCGGGACGTTTATCTTGAACTTTACGAACTCTGGGGACTCAGGACCTTTAGCAATATAGCGAGTGCAGAGCAAAATCATATGGATAGAGTGAAATTCCTGATAAACAAATACAACCTTGAGGATCCCGCATTGGGAGAACGTGGAGAATTCACTGATGAAAGTTTACAGGCGCTCTATAATGAACTGGTAGCTTTGGGAAGTAAATCGCTTGTAGATGCAATAAAAGTTGGAATTGGACCGGGCTCAATCTGTACAACACGCATAGTAGCAGGGGTTGGTGTACCACAACTCACAGCAATACAGGATGTTGCAAGTGCTGTAAAAGGTTCGGGTGTGCCTATAATTGCTGATGGTGGTATAAGATATACCGGTGATATTGTAAAAGCTATTGCAGCTGGTGCATCTTCAATAATGGCAGGCTCGCAGTTTGCAGGTGTTGAAGAAGCACCAGGAGAAACAATAATTTATGAAGGTCGGAAATATAAAACTTACAGAGGTATGGGATCTGTAGAGGCTATGCAATCGGGCTCCAAAGACCGGTATTTCCAGGATGTTGAAGATGATGTAAGAAAACTTGTACCCGAGGGGATTGTTGGCCGTGTGCCTTATAAAGGTACCTTATCTGAAGTAATACATCAAATGGTTGGTGGTCTGAGGGCCGGAATGGGCTATTGCGGTGCAACAGATATTTCATCATTACAGGAAGCGCGATTTATAAGAATTACAAATTCGGGAATTCGTGAAAGCCATGTTCATGATGTTCAGATAACACGTGAAGCACCAAACTATTCGCGTTAGAACAGATGCCTGAATGAATGATTTGTATTTACCAGCTTTGAATTATCAGTAAAAAATACCTAAAAATATCAGATTAAAAATTTCATGACATTTAAGAAAACAATTGTAAAAAGAGCAAGAAATATTATGAAAAGCATTAAATTCACCCGAATAATTGCAGGATTGTTCATTCTTTCCATTTTGAGTGCATTTCAGATTCCGGGAAACAATTCAGGTGACGATCCGGTATTGTTAAAAATCAATGAAAGGGAAGTAACCGTTTCAGAGTTTGAATATGTGTATTCAAAAAATAACCTGAATCCACAGGTTATGGACCCGCGATCAGTGGAAGAGTACCTCGAACTGTTCATTAATTTCAATCTTAAGGTTTATGAAGCGATGCAACTTGGGCTAGATACACACACTTCTTTTATTGATGAGCTTGAAGGCTACCGGAAACAATTGGCACAACCCTACTTAAATGACCAAAAGGTGGCTGACTACCTTGTGGAAGAAGCTCTTGAACGAATGCAATACGATATCAGAGCATCACATATACTTATCTCTGTGGAAGAACATGCTGCACCCGCCGATACTTTAGAAGCCTGGAACAAAATAATGGAGATAAGAGAAAGGATAGTAAACGGAGAAGATTTTGAGCAACTTGCGATTGAGTACTCCGATGATCCATCAGCAAAAGATATGCCTGCCACTGCCAACAGGCCAGGCAGAAGAGGTAATAAAGGTAATTTGGGTTATTTTTCAGTTTTCAATATGGTATATCCTTTTGAAACAGCAGCTTACAATACTCCTGTAAATGAAATTTCAATGCCTGTCAGAACGAATTTTGGTTACCATATTATTAAGGTAGAAGAAAAATTGCCTGCAATGGGCAGGGCCAGGGTTGCCCACATTATGGTAAGTGTGCCTGCTGATGCCCCCACTGATAATCAAAAGCAAGCCAAAGAAAAGATTGAAGAGATTTATCAGAAGTTAATTGAAGAGGGGGAAGATTTTGAAAGTCTGGCACAAAGGTTTTCCGACGATAAGGCTTCAGCAAGAAGAGGAGGCGAATTACCGGCATTTACTTCAAACAGGATGGTTCCACAATTTATAAAGGCTATTTCTGATCTTGAAAACGGACAAATATCAGAACCTGTTAGAACCGATTTTGGCTGGCATATTATTAAATTGTTCGAAAAAACCTTGCCTGATAAGGAGGAAGCACTCGCAGAAGTGAAAAACAATATAAGCCGCGATTCAAGGGCACGGATAAGTCAGAATTCAGTTATAGATCGTCTTAAA
>CAYXIT010000231.1:0-2137 GCA_964465275.1 uncultured Bacteroidales bacterium
CATGTCATCATTTTGGTAGTCACTTTATGGCACACAACTGTATATTGTGTTCAGTTGTTATTTTTTTCCTTTTTCAAATTCGATTAATTCAACAGGAGCTCCATTATGTTCTATCATGGCAACTCTGGTTCCTTCACCAGGAGAGTTTGGCGGAGAAATAATATTAAATTCTCTTCGTGTAAGTTCAGCGTCCAGATCATCAACTTCAAATGCTATGTGTGGTACATTCTTTATCAATTCGTTGACAGGACTATCTTTATCGAACCTCATCCATTCTATACCATAGGGGCTTGTTTCAAATCCGGAAACGTAAAATTTAAACTGCGGCAGGTATCTTTCACCTGTAACCGGCTTATCCGTGGGAATTCCAATATGATGATAACGCCAACCCCATTCTGATGTAGCCAATGGGGGTTCATTATCTTGTCTTTTAGTACTCATGATCGTGTATATGGGTTGTGGTTTTTATTTATTAATTTACAGCTAACGGATTGCGGTATGAAACGTGCCGGATTGCAGGGCTCCTTTACATCCGAAACGCATCTGGCTTTTTGGGGGCGATAATGTTGATTATCAGTACCAAAACCGCACTAAATCGGATACGCTGTCAGCATTTATTTTTCATCTAACAGATATAAATATTTCCCTATTCCGTTTGTAATAGCCCACGAGTCATATTCGTAATTATATCCGGTTGTAACTATTACTACATTTAAACCGGGTACAATATAAATAAACTGACTACCCAATCCATTCGCCCATATAGTTTCATACTTTTTGTTATTTGATTCAATATTTATTTTCCACCACTGAAAAGCATAATCATCACCTTCAATATTTGTCGTGGTTTTTACTGAAGTGGATTGGTTAATCCAGTCAGTTGAGATAATCTGCTTATTATTATACTTTCCATTATTTTCGACTAACAATCCTGTTTTCAGCATGTCAATGGGCAGCAACTGTAAAGAACCTCCCATGCATGGAAAACTATCTTGTTTAAAAACACTCCAATCATATTTTTTTATCCCAAGAGGTTCGAAAAGGAACTTCTCAGCAAAAATATCTGCATACATTCCTGTTTTTCGTTTTAATATGGCACCCAGGATCTCTGTATTTCCTCCATCATATATAAATTTCCCGCCAACAGGGGCAATTAACTCTCTTTTTAATGCATATTCTATTCTGTTATAATCTTTGTAAGGCTCATATTCATTAGAAAACCCAGAGGTCATTGTCAGGATATGATTTAAAGTGATTTTTTTATAATCACCTGTTCTTAAATGATTATACTCCGGAAATATTTTATATAAAGGTTCATTCAAATCAGAAATCATTCCTTTGTCTTTTGCGATACCTACAAGTAAGGAAGTAATACTTTTAGTTGCTGATTCAATTTGATGTAAATCATTTCTGGCATATCCATAGAAATATTCTTCACATATAAGACTATCGTTCCTGGCTAAAAGAAAAGAATTAATTCTTCCATATTGGTTAGAAATTATCTCAGGAATTAATGAATAAATAAATAAAGAATCATTTGTTGTTTGAAAGTGTGTGGCGGGTATGTATTCATCAAAAGAACCAGGTTTTCTGTAATGATATCTGAAATCGGCATTATTGCAATCCGGTTTTGCCTCGGTCAGAAATTGTTTTATATCATTATTTTTAATCAAATTAACTGTATCAAATGGTTCGTTTGAGCAAGTAAAACCTCCATTGATCAGATTCTTATCATATATTTTCCCTGAATAAATGCAGTTCCAACCAGGAATAAAAAAACGTATGCTGTCTGAGTTCAGGAATATACTATCAACTTTAAACTCCGAATTATAGAATTTGTGATTTGTCCAGAAGCCTTTTGCCTTGATTGAGTCATTTTTTTCAATTATTTGAATATAGAATTTTTTATTTACATCTTCTGGATGAGGACCTTCCCAAAAACCAGGAAAACCAGATCCATCCTCATTTATCATACTACAACTTTGTAATATAACCAGAACAACCAAAAATATGAGAGAGAAAGTATGTTTCATGCTCTTAATAATAAATATCAACGTTTTGCGTGTTTGTGCAGAAGCGGTTCAGAAGCACTTTTCTGTTTGTATAGCACAAAGTTTCTCAGAAGCACAGACCTTCG
>CAYXIT010000232.1:0-1501 GCA_964465275.1 uncultured Bacteroidales bacterium
ACTAATAATACTGATGATACTGATGATACCGATAATGATAAAGTTTTTTAAAAAGCGTAATGTTATCAATAAGACCCTGGGTTATCCCCGGGTGCAGAACGCAACCGATCAGGTTCTGGTTTTTGAGCGGGGTAAGTATCTCTTTGTGTTCAATTTTAATCCTTTCCGATCGTTTACCGATTATGCATTTGAAGTAACCGGAGGAGATTATCATGTTGTACTCGATACTGATGATTCAGATTTTGGTGGCTTTGCAAGGCAGGATCACAGCGTTGTTCACAGCACACATACCAATGCCCTGGGTAATCATGCCCTGCGGCTTTATATTCCTTCATTGACTGCTTTTGTTCTTGAAAAAAAATAAAATTATGGAACTCAAAATCGCAAGAAAAATAAAAAGTACACCTGAAGAAGTGTATCGTGCCCTTACCAATCCTTTTACAATTGAACTCTGGACTAATCAGGCTGCTGTGATGGAGGAAAAGGAGGGTACTGAATTTTCAATATTTGGCGGAAATATTACCGGACGTAATATTGAATTTAAACCCAATGAGATGATAAGGCAGATGTGGTATTTTGATGATAAAGAATCTGATGTGTTAATAAAATTATTTCCCGATAAGGCAAACACGAGAATTGTAATAGAGCAAACAGGAATACCTGAAGATGCCTATGAAAATATTAAAAATGGATGGAATGAAAGTTATCTTGATTCTTTGACAGATTTTTTCGAAGCTTAAATTTCATTGCATTATTAAACCTGTTCTATATTTTAACTAAATTTGCATCGTTTTTATTAAAACCCAATCAATTAATCAAATAAACAGAAAAACTATGTTTAAAAGGATTGCAATTATTGCTGTTTTAGGAGTATTGGTATATTCCTGCAACCAGCCGACAAAAACGGCTGAAGAAGCTGATTTGAAAATGATCTCAGAAATGGTTACAGAACCTATGAGTTTTGAGGGTCAGGAAGTAACATTTGAAGGCACTATCACACATGTTTGCCGCCATAGCGGTGACAAAATGCGCGTAAATCAAATGGAAGATACTGATTATAGTATCCTGGTTATGCTCGAAGAGTTTCAGACACAAATAAGTCAGGATTTTGAAGGACGTAACGTTAAAGTAACGGGTATTTTGAAAACTGAGGTACGGAACCTGGATGAAATGGAACATGATCATGAGCATGCTCACGATGGAGAAGAAGGAGATGAATGTGAATCAACAGAAGAAGCCATCAAAATGCTCGAAGATAAGGGAGTTACACCTGATATTATGGCTTATATTGAGATGACTGGTTTTGAAATCATAGAAACTGCAGATGCAGAAGAAGTAGAGGTGGAAGCAGAAGAAGTAGAAGTAGAAGAGGTGGAAGTGTCTGAAGAATCAGATGATGGAACTGTTGAAGTTGCCGAAACAGCCAAAACCGGCGAAGGGTGTTAAAGTGAAAAATCTTTTTAAAAAACTTTGATTGCGTAGTATTTAATTTCACCTAAAC
>CAYXIT010000232.1:1511-2100 GCA_964465275.1 uncultured Bacteroidales bacterium
TTTTTTCTCCTTATTTAAACAAACTATCAATATATTTTTTATAATCGGCAAGTATTTCATGAATCTGTTTCTCAAAATCAATTCTTGCCTGTTCCTCGGCTTTCAATTGCTCCTCATAAATTTCAATTTTCTTATTTAGTTTCTCAATTTCAGCCTGGGCTTCCGAATCATCTGGTAAACCTGGTTTTCCAGCATACTCATCTTTCAATTCCTTGAGTTCATTTTCCAGTTGCTGTTTGCTATCAATTGCAGCAAAGAGTTCTTTGGATATGTTTTCCATCTCCAGCTGATATTCCTGTTCTTTTCTGATATAATTTTGCAGGTCATTACCCATGAGTTTGTTTTGCTCCGATAATTCATCTATTGTTTTGCGGGCTTCATTTATTTGATCTTCAATGAAGTGGCGCTGTTCTTCAGTTTTTTCAGTATTATCGTCGGAGGGTGTTTCTTTTCGGGCATTCTCTAACTGTTCTGCTTTTTCTTCCAGTTGACGTTTTTCACTTTTAAGTTGAATGATCTGAACATGTGCCTCACCTGCTTTCTTTTCATATTCAGCAATTTTTTCGTTAAACTCTTCATCTGTTTCAGC
>CAYXIT010000233.1:0-2098 GCA_964465275.1 uncultured Bacteroidales bacterium
ACAATATGGGTTGCCATCACCACTGGCTGCAGAACTTTCAGCCGGGACCAACAAACTGGTCAGACTGGCCCGAAAATTCCTGGTCCGGTGGATGGCGCTGGCAAGGTACAGACGAGGGATACTATTGTTCTGTAATGACTTACACTTCCGGAGATTTTTTTGATGACGGTACTACACATACTGAAGTTCCGTATTTTTCAAATCCTGATATAATCTATCAGAATTTACCAGCAGGAGATATTAATTACGGTGATAATGCCCGCACTCTGCGGGAGATCAAACATGTGATCGCTTCATATCGTTTGTCTGACCTGGCAACGGTTTTTACAGACCCCATATCAGAAGTTGGTCTTACAACAGCTATTACAGGCGGTGATATTACTTATGATGGTGGTATGCCTGTTATACAACGTGGAGTTGTATGGAGCACATTCCCGAATCCATCTATTGAAAATAATGAAGGAATGATTGAAAAAGGGCAGGGGATCGGAACATTTGAAGCTGTTCTTGAAGGTTTAAAACCTTCAACTGATTATTTTGTGGCTGCGTTTGCAATTACCGATGCCGGCGTTTCATACGGAGTACAGAGAACTTTTCAGACTATTGTGGCTACCCTGGCAAAGGTTAGAACAGGAGACCTCTTGGGCGTAACTCATATTGCAGCCCTGGCAATGGGAGAAGTTACCGAGACAGGAAACTCTGAAGTTACCGAACGCGGAATGGTTTGGAATACAGAACCGAGCCCCAGTTTGAATAATAATGCAGGGTTCTCGGTCAATGGTTCAGGAGAAGGTAATTTTCAAAGTATAATGTCAGGGTTGAAGCCGGAAACCACCTATTACTTCAGAGCCTATGCCACCAACCTGGGGGGAACGGTTTACGGCACCACAAATACTCTTACAACGCTTTTTGCCCGGGTATATCCCAATCCCTTCAGAGATTTTATTTCTGTTGAGTTCCTGAATGAAAGTGAAAAAACTGTTTATATTGTTGTTACCGATAGCCAGGGCAGAGTTGTAGAAAGATTGCCGGTAACTGAGAAAGGAAATGTAGAGAAGACACTTTTTGTTACAAACCTCGAAGGAGGCATTTATTTGCTTACAGTAGAAAGTGAGTTTGAATTTCCGGTTTGGCAGATGTTGAAATTGGGTAGATAGGAGAGAGAAAGGAGAACGGAAGCCGGAGGAAAAATAAAGAAGTGCAGATCTTTTCAATGATCTTTCTGCAGAAGTACCTGATAATGGCAGATTGCTGATACTGGGCGGATCGGGAAGCGGTAAAACCACTTTGCTGCGCATGCTGCTGGGTTTTGTTTTGCCTGACCGCGGAGATGTGATCATTGATGGTGAAAAGCTTTCGCTGGAAAATGTATGGCAGCTCAGGCAGAAAATGGCCTATGTAAGCCAGGAGATGCAGATAGGGAGGGGTAAGGCCGAAACATTCATCAGAGAGATATTCCGGTTTAAAAACAACCGGCAGATAACGTACCGGCGCGAAAAAGTCATAGAGCTGCTCAATGACTTCCAGCTTGAAGATAATACACTGGAAAAGGATTTACAGGAATTATCGGGAGGTGAACTTCAGCGTTTTGCCATTGTTGTAACCCTGCTTCTCGACCGGAAAATATATTTGCTGGATGAGATCACATCTGCACTTGATAATTCCCTCAAGGAAATGATCGTACAATATTTCTCCGAATTGAAGAATAAAACACTCATCATTTCTTCGCACGATAAAATATGGCATAAGCAAAATTTCCCCACTTTAAATCTTGATGATTATGGAAGCAGTACCTGATATAAGCTTATTCCGACTTTTGTTGGGCTTTGGCCTGTTAATAATACCTGTTGGCTTATCTTTTCTTGTTCGACTGGGCATTGTCAAACAACTGATGATATCCACAGGACGAATGACAGGTCAGCTTTTCCTGATGTCCATCCTGCTGATCTATCTTTTCCGTTGGAACAATCCCTGGCTTAATGTCGGATGGGTTTTTATCATGATCTTTTTTGCCTGCCTGTCGGCTATGATCAACAGCCGGCTTTCAATTAAAAAGTTCTTCGGGCCGGTATTTCTTTCCTATTTTATCGGAGCCGGG
>CAYXIT010000234.1:0-2034 GCA_964465275.1 uncultured Bacteroidales bacterium
GGGGGAGCTAAACAAGCCACAAATGCTGTTAATAGTGTTTGTGGCTTTTTTGTTTCAGCTTATTGCATTGATAATTCTTTAATGAACTTATTGATATATTCACCCATTTGTTTCGATTTGTACTGCATGATATAACGTGGGTGTTCAAGCGGAATGATCTGCTCAAAAAACCTGTGCTCCTTGTTAAGCTTTTCCAGGAATTTCAGATTTTTCCCTGTGCCCAGGCAATAGCAGATATCGGTATGGCATCCCATGGAAATATGGTCGTAAATGGACCGGATGGCAAAGGGGGTGATGGCTTCCTGCAACTCTTTGCTGTCGTAATAATTGTAATTGACTTCGCGGTTTTTGCTGTTGATTTTAACAAATCCCAGCGGACTGATAGAATTGATATAAAAATCTCCATAAAATTTTTCCACTCCACCATAAGCGTCAATTACTTCATACACAAAAACCGATGAGGTTTCGTGGGTGCTGGTATCGGGTATTTTCAGTCCGCATTTCTCCTGCAACCGCTTGGTATCGGTAAAGGGCACACCGATAACGCCTGCACCAAACCGGCCTGGATTGATACCCAGGATAAGCCTGCGCTTCCTGTTGTCGTTGTAAAATTTTTTGTAAAATGCTGAGGAAACTCCCAGAGCAACGGGGTTTTCCTTAAAAGGATTCATTACCCTTATGCCGTCGGGCAAGGGAATATCAAGATACAATGATTTGTTATAATTGATAACTCTTTGGGCAAAGGTGGATTTCATATACAGGCAGATTCTATTCCGGATAAAGGATAATCTTTTCTTTAGTCCTTGCATTCATAGAGCAAAGATAATATATAGCTTTTTCATTTGGCAGGACGTATGAATTTACTTTTTTGATCCATCATACCCGTTCATACAGAAAGGGTAATGTGGGCAGTAAGGCTTAAATCTTTTTATTTTTCACCACCAACATTATGGTTGCTCCCAGCAGAACCCCTGAAAGGTTGGCAATGAGATCGGTGGAGTTGAAAGCCCGGTAATCTAAAAAGAAATGTAAAAACTCAATTGAAGAGGCAAGAAAAAGACCAATAACCAAAAGAACAAAGTGTTGCTTCCGTTTCAAAGGCTTTAATGTCCAGTAAGCCAGTGCGTAAAGAGGTAAAAACGCCAGTACATGCAACAAATGATCGAGACGGAAGCTCATCACATACGTATTGTTCATGTCCGCAACATTGGTTGATGTAAACGGAAAAACAGCTGCAAAAATGAGAAGCAGAAGGTAGGAAAAGAAAATAATTCGCTTAAGGACTATTGACATCCGGGTTTTTATTTTTCTGGGATGAACCACTTATTAATATTCTAAAACCCCATTCCAAACCCCAACTCCAGGATGTTGTTTTTCCCATGCAGGTAAGATGGTGAGAACAGATCGAGATAATACTGTGCACTTTCACCATCGACTTCATAACCCTGTACATCGGAGATCGTATAGCGCGCAAACACACGCAGATTTGGCAGGGGAAAAACCGTGGCATCCAGGGCAAGCTGATTTTTTGTCCAGGTGATTTCTTCCAGCACGGGCATCTGGTCGATACGCGGATCGCGGCGACCCCGGATGTATTCATAGTAATTGCCTTTACGGGCGTAGGTCCACGAAGCGCCCAGCTGAAATGTGCTGCCGGGATAAACGCGCAACTGCGCAAAAAACTCCTCAGCATTGTCGTGCAGGTAATGCCCCAGGTTATAGCGGTTCGATTCAAAGCTGGTGGTGGGTTCATCGTGCAGGTAAGTGATGGGATTGGTGAAGGTGTATTCTGCTCCCAGGAACACATTGCGTAATGGCCAGTCGGTAAGCGAGAATCCGCCCTTGAAACCCGTGAAGTTATGACGCTCAGGATCCGGAACACGCCTTATGGAAAACTCATCCACAAAATAAGTGGCATACAGGTGGAGATGCCTGATCTGTCGCGAACTCACGTTGATATACATGGCGTTGTTCTGAAAAGAAGAACCCCAGTGAATGGTATGCACCAGGCTTTTGTAAAAGAAGAACGGGATC
>CAYXIT010000235.1:0-1794 GCA_964465275.1 uncultured Bacteroidales bacterium
AGTGTCAGAAAGAAAACTCATTGTTTTGAGGTGTGCTTGATAAGAAAACTTCAAGAGCATTCCGATAGCTCCTAATAACCGCAGGTTATTGTTGAAAAAGGCTGTAAAACTTTAATAATTAAAGTTCTACAGCCAAGGTATTTTCACCTATATTGGTGATGTCAACAATACCTGATATGAAAATACAACATAGTAAAACAATATCCTCATTTGGAGGGATAAATTTTGTTTTTGCATACCTAAAAGAGCTTGGTACTGGTGCATTCTTTGACAGCCACCTTCCCAGCCTGGCAACGCAGAGTTCCTACGCCTGGAGCGATATAATCAATTCATTATTAAGCGTTTATTTTTGTGGCGGTGATCATATTGAAGATTTACACACCCATCTAAAGCCTCATTTCAAAAACAATCCCTATCTACAACTAGCAAGCCCTGATACAGTGTTAAGAAGACTAAAAGAGCTTTCTGAAGAAAACAGAACTTGTCGAACTAAAAGAGGAACAGTTGATCATACCTATAATACGAATTCACGGTTGGCAGAATTAAATATTCGTCTGCTAAAGAAACTTGGCGTGTTTGCCAATGAGTCGCTAACGCTTGATTATGATAATACATTCATTTTCAATGAGAAAAGTGATAGCAAGATGACCTATAAGCGGAATCCTGGGTATCAGCCGGGAGTTTGCACAGTCAATGAAGAGCAGGTGTTATATATTGAAGGCAGGAATGGGAATAGTGATGCAAAATCTTTTCAAGAAGATACCTTGAATCGTATGTTCAATTTACTTAAAGCAAATGCGATAAAAAAGATCAACCATTTTCGAGCTGATGCAGCATCCTATCAATGGGATGTAGTAAAGCTATTGGATAAGCGGGTGGAAAACTTTTATATTGGATGCCGGAATAGCTATGTAGAAAAGTACTTCTACAGGATTGAAAACTGGGAGTCAATTATGGATGAAAATCAGGACAAAGAAATAATGCAGATAGGTGAAATCCTGATAACTCCATTTGAGAACCATGGTAATAAAAAGCAGTTCAGGCTTATTGTCAAAAGAAAGCCCAGGGAAGATGGACAAATGAACATGATTACTCAAGATGCATATGAGTATGGTGCCATACTTACAAATAATATGGAATGGAAGGCCATTAAAATTGCTCAGTTTTATAATCATCGTGGGAATATGGAAAAGCAATTTGACATACTAAAAAACGATTTTGGTTGGAAGTATATGCCATTTTCAAAACTGAATCAAAACACTGTATTTCTATATTTTGCAGCTATTTGCAGGAATCTATATCATCATGTAATTAGGTACTTTGCTAAAAAAACGAAACACCTAAAATCAACCTTCAGGCTTAAGAAATTTTTATTCCGGTTTATTATTCTACCAGCAGTTTGGGTAAGGAGGGGTAGGCAAAACTATTTGAGGATTTACGGAAAACTATACTTTCCAAAATAGGTTAGAATCTCTATAGAAAAACAGTAGTCTTTTGTTTTGTTGTATGTCAACATGGGAGAGGTATACCTAAAATCCATAAAAAAGTTAAAAATGAAGTCATTTAGTATAACAAAACTTAAAAATCTTACCGAAAAGGTCAGAGAAACGATTAGAAATTAAAAAAAACACAACAATCTGCTTCAACATTAAGCAAAAACCAACTCTAAAATCTAACTTGCGGATTTTAGGAAATATCGGAACGGATGCAACAGATTTTTACGGATTTTAATTATTAGTAATCCGTGATTATCGGTCAAATTCGTGTTATCCGAGTGGCATAAAAAAATCCCGG
>CAYXIT010000236.1:0-1783 GCA_964465275.1 uncultured Bacteroidales bacterium
CTGCTGTTAAAGCCATGGATTATCCATGTTTTTTGTGCTTTTTCTACTTTTCTGAAATGTAAAATATCATCCCATGCTTTCACACAATGAATGATCATGGGTTTTGGGAAGCTTTCTGACAAAGAGATCTGTTTTTTAAAAGCTTTTTGCTGAAGTGCCCAGGATGTATCGCATAACTTATCGAGCCCCGCCTCACCCAAAGCCATAAAATTCTCACCTGAAATTTCATTGTTAATACGCTGCAGTTGAGCTTCCAGATCAGTATCGTTTTTTATGTACCAGGGATGAATACCGCATGAAAAAAGCCCGGATGCAGAACTTCCTGATTTAAGCTCGTCGGGAAATACATTCCTGATGCAAACAACATCACCTTTGCAGAACTTGTGAGTATGAATATCAATATATGGCAGGTTCATGTGTAAGGGATGTTGTGTCAAAGTTTAAACAATCCTGTAAATTTTCATGATATTTTCAAGAATACTATCAAAATCAATTTTAAGGTCAATAAGTTTTCCGGAATGGATATCAAATACCCAGCCATGCACACGAAGATTTCTCTCCTTGTTGGCTTTTTGCACAGCAGCAGTTTTTATAACATTTATACATTGCTCCTGCACATTGAGTTCAATAAGCCTTTTGTAGCGGGTTTCTTCATCTTTTATGGCATCCAGCTCTTCCTGATGTAACCGGTAAACATCTCTTACATTCCGCAACCAGGGATTCAGTATTCCCATATCGGCTGAATGCATAGCTGCTTTAACTCCACCACAGTAATAGTGTCCGCATACTACAATATGGTTTACTTCCAGGTGTCGCACTGCAAAGTTGATCACAGTCTGCACGTTCAAATCAGTATTGGAAACCATGTTGGCAATATTACGGTGTACGAATACTTCACCCGGTTGCGCTCCCATAAGATCTTCAGCAGTAACCCTGCTGTCAGAACAACCGATATACAGTACTTCGGGGCTTTGACCCATCGATAACTTTTTGAAATAATCTTTGTCCAGTTGAAGCTTTTCCTTTATCCATTTTTCGTTATTTTCGAAAATCTTACTGATATCCATAGTTTTAATATTGGTTAATTTATAAGTAAGTGCTAAAATTATTCTTTCATCAAAAATAAAATTATTAAGTTCCGATTTCATATATAATGTTAATATTTTGGTTGTCTGTATTTTCTGGGTCTAAATCTAAATAATTTCATCTGATTTGATCGTTCTATTATTTTTTATAATGCACAATCCTTTGACCGCACAAGATCGTGTTACAGGTCATAATTTTGCTACCCGCTCTGAAGTGATAGCGCAGAACGGGATGGTTGCCACCAGTCATCCGTTGGCTACCCAGGCCGCATTGGATATCCTGAAAAAAGGCGGTAGTGCAATAGATGCTGCCATTACTGCCAATGCCATGCTGGGACTCATGGAGCCCACCGGTTGCGGAATTGGCGGAGACCTGTTTGCCATTATCTGGGATGCTGAATCGCAAAAGCTTCATGGACTCAATGCCAGCGGACGCTCGCCCAAAAGCCTTACCCGTGAATATTTTATTGAGCAAGGTTACGAATATATCCCCTCATTCGGTGCATTGCCGGTAAGTGTTCCCGGTGCAGTTGACGGTTGGTTTGAACTTCATAATAAATTTGGAAAACTCGATATGGAAACCATACTGCAGCCGGCAATTGATTACGCCCGAAATGGCTTTCCTGTTACGGAACTGATAGCTTATTACCTTGAGCGATCGGTAAGCCGTATAGGTCATTATCCCAATTTTAAAGAAA
>CAYXIT010000237.1:0-1709 GCA_964465275.1 uncultured Bacteroidales bacterium
AGAAAGGGTGATTGTTTTTAATAGAAATTAACTGGATATTAACAGACTATTGCCTAATGAAATGATTAAACATCTCGAAACAAATTTCTTCCGTGTCCTTTGGGAAATCGTTCAATAATAAGGAGTCCTGCCCTACCCAAACATCCATTTTATCATCGTAATTGTTATTTAGCAGAATCACAAAATGATAATCATAAGATCCGTTTCCAATTACGTTTTTAGATTCGAAGACGACTCTCTTATTCCAAATAACAGCATCGTTAGTGTAAAAGATCACCTTTCCCTTTTCCAGAAATTCTAATGCATAATTATTCTCTGTTTGAGCCGAATCAATCAGTTGGTAGTTCCAGAGCGAATCGGCGTCGCAATAGTTGCTAACCTCATAAGTCTCTGTCCAGTTCCATGTACCGATCAGAATTGACATTTCTCCTTCCAGCGTATCTTTTTCACAAGCCGCAATTGCAATAATGCATAAAAAAATAAGGGTATAGCGAAATGAATTCATACATCAAATTTACGAAATTTCCTCCTCGTTTAGTGAAAACCTATTTCAGGACAAGACATTCTCAATTTAGTTTGTAAATTCTACTGCTAATTTCAGGAATATTACTTCGATAGGTTTATCCGTATTTGCCTGTAAAAATCAATATGTTTCCAAGTGTAGAAACAATTCCGAAGATATTAAAGTATTTTCTGCTAATTATGCAATGCGCTGTTTTTTTAAGGTTGGCCCTAACGGTCCTGTATATGAAAAGTAGCAGATCTAAAGCAGTAACTTTTCGGTTTAAAACTGACCTGTATTTTTCTATTTATCTTTAATTTAAGCACTAAAACCACTATTTTTTATTTACAATGTTATGAGCTTTTTTGCCTTTTCAGTATTTTAACAATTCTATTATTTATGATTTCTGACAAGTTCCAATTGTACAGTTTAGGATCGGTTGTGCTGTAGAACAGAATAAGAACAGCATCAAGGTCTTTGTTATATTTTGTGAAACTCTGGTATCCCGGTACCCAACCAGAATGTTCATATTCATATATGGAAGAATATATTTCCTGTTCTCCCTGGTCAAACAATGTTCCATCGTTCAATGCCCTTAGGAAAATACCCACATCTTCTGCTGTGGCATGCATACCATAATCGTTTTCCTTTAAATCAAAGGGATGTCCTACATGATAGCCACTCATCACATCCTCTATATTCACTTCACTTAGCGAACTGAAGGTGTTGTTGAGGTTTAACGGCATTAGTATTTCTTCCTGAATGAATAGAAAGTTATCATAACCCAGGGTATTATCCATTATCTTATTGATTAACAGGTAATTTGTATTACAATATTCATAGTCCTCACCGGGTTCAAAGTTGGCCGGCTTACCTTGAATCAATGCAAGACTTTCATCATAGGTCTCTGTTGGAGCTACCCAAAAATTCGGAGCATCAGTGAAATTCGGAATTCCACTTCTATGCTGTATCATCAACCTCAAAGTAATTTTCTCAGCGTTTTCGATTATTCCCACAAGTTCCGGTAAATAATCAGCGATAGTTTTATCTAAAGAAAGCCGTCCAGTACTTACCAATTTGGTAACAGCCACAGCATCATATAACTTGCTAATGCTGGCAATCTTAAATAGTGCCTGAGGTTTGGCAGGGATCTTGGATTCTCGATTGTGCCAGCCTGCAGCATAATACTGAGGCGTTTTGCCAGCTT
>CAYXIT010000238.1:0-1696 GCA_964465275.1 uncultured Bacteroidales bacterium
ATTCCGGAACGGTAATTTATTATTATTGTGGAATAAAGAGGGTGCAGTTCTCATATTACGCAGTTAATTTGTGATAATATTTCTCAGAAAATTCATTCCAAAATCCTTCCCATCTGTTCGACTTTACTGTTGTCCTCAGATTGAGGATGGCTTGTCCGCCTTTTACAGACCAACGCTGGCCGCTTCGGCACATCCGTTGTTTTACCACCGATTTGCAGGCAGCTTCAATTACTCCGCTTCCAATAGGCCAACCCTTTTCAATATAATCCGCATATTTCATAAACTTTTTATGCTTTTTAAAATAACCTAAATGCTTTTGGATTTCTTTTGCTCTGGCTTTGCTATAAGTTTGACTTTTCAAATAATACTCTGCCGAACGGATAAGTTTTTGGACTCCTTGCCTTTGGTTTTTCAAAATGTCCCGGTATTTTTTATACCACTCAGTTGCTTTCGTGGAACTTTTACCATGTATCGCCTCGGCCATCAACGACAGGTGTTCCGATGCATGAAAGAAATCAATAATACGTTGGTACCCGTCAAATGCAGGATTGTCTTTTAAGTAGCCTGATATTGATTTGTGGGCATCGGTAATTACCAGTTTGGCTGAAAACGAAGCAGAGTTGGCGCTTTTTATTTCCTTTTCAAATTCACGTTTAAAAGTTGGGTAGTATCTTTCCGGCATACGGGCAATATATTTTGTATCAATCCGCTCCGGTATTTTTTCTTCTTCATTCTCTGTAATGCTGTAATGGGAGATGCTTCCACACATCACGTTTTTATAGGAAGATGCAGAAACATTTTCTTTACTGGTGGGACGTTCCAGTGGCCTTCCTTTCTTGTTTCCATTTTCGTTTAAAAGAACATTTACCCCGTCGAGACTACATACCAAAAGTTCTGATTCCGGTATGGTTTCGTTTTGGCGGACATTTTCCATGATTTCTGCACCATGCGTTTCAATAAACTCATTGGTTTTGGTTACAGCCCGCTTTATTTGAGTCGGGTGAAGCTTTATAAAACTGCATTTTTCAAGCAATCTCGTACTTTCTTCCGGGGTATTGTAAGCACATGAATACAGCACAACTTCCTTCACGTCCGGCATCAGCAATTCTCCATTTACTCCTAATTTTTCATCAAGAGGAAAAAGACTGTTGCCTCCTGATCTGTGTTGGTAATAGCTTCTGGTAATACCAATCTTTCCAAGTGAGGTGATAACTTCTTTTGTGCTTTTCCCTTTGTTTAAATAACGTTTGTCGCATGATTCAATATAATCAACCGGCTCATCCCTCGATTCAAAATAGCTTTTTACAACATGGCAACCCAAATCGCTTACCACTTCCTTTATCTGCCCAATAAAACCTACAGCAGATTGGAAATCTAATTCGTTTTTATTACCGTTTTCACAAATCGTCAGCATTTTTTGTCTGATTTCATCAATTGATGAGTTGATAATTTTTTCTAAGTTTGTCTTTTGCTCCTGCATAACTGTTAATTTATAGTAGTTTATAATATTAACAAGCAGGAGCAATTTTTGATCAAATTATTGTAAATCTGCGTAATACCGGATCGCCACCCATTATTAATAATACAGGAAAGTGCTATCAAAATGAACAATTTCTTGACACAAACACTTTTAATAATAAAATTTGAATAAATATAAAACGATTCTGTTATGAAAACAATTTTATCTGTATTACTA